>JAJRCO010000387.1 GCA_028678905.1 Methanomicrobiales archaeon | reverse complement strand
GGATCGGTGGTTCCTGGGTTGAATCCGGCTTTTCCTAGAGCGACGGGATTGAATGCTCTTCCTTCTTCCATGAAGAACAGTTTGATCCAGCGGATGGAATGCTCCAGAGTATTGGGGTGGGGTCCCACGCTTACTTTGACCGTTACCATTTCTCCCGCTTTTGCGGTGGCGGGGGATTCAATCTTTGGCGTGTGGCTCTCCCTTTTTCCCAGAGCCTCTCCAGCTGCCATGTCATAGGTGTAGATAAGTGCACCGAGATCTTTCATTTCCATTATAACACCTCACTCCATGAATGCAAAAGATATATAAAAAAATTACGCCATAATCCAGGCGCGCCGCTGAAAAGGAACCATGAGAACAGGCATCTCTAGATTTCGGCAGGTGACGAAAAACCAGGATATCTACGGACGGAGAATCCCGCATCGTGTGTATCGTGCGAGAAAAATAACAGAAATACCACGCTGTCTTTCCCAATCATTTCCGCTCTAACCATAATTAAAGTATTCAGGGCTCCGGGCGTATCCCTTCTGGGACAACAGGTCTGCGGTATCGTTATTTGATCGCTTTCTTCTTAATAAAATCGAGAGACGTATCGCCTGATACTTCGTCCTCCCCGGAAAGCAGTCCACTGGCTGGTGTTTCCGGAACGGGTTCCTGCCGTTCGAGTCGATCGCGGATAAAGGATTCTCTCCAGCGGGTAAGCGCAGTCTCGTAGTTCAGCGCTTCGATGATCGGCTCGATCTCCCGAGCGTCCCCTATTCGCTGCAAGAATTCCGACTCCCATTCGAGCGTCTTCTCTTCATCGCGCAGCACTGTGACCGCCGGTTCGGTCCGCATCACATCCTGGATCTTCCCCAGCGATTCGTCTTCTTCCCCTCGGACCCATTTACTCCGGTATTTATACGCCTTGATCAGAGGCTGGATACTGGTGCGTTCTCCGAGCCGTTCTATCGCTTCGATGAACGAAGTCTCACTTTCGTCCCATTCAGATTTGAGGGCATGTATCAGGGGCTCGATCGCCCGCTTGTCCCCAAGCCCTCCCAGAGTAATGGCCGCTTCACGACGGACATGCTTCGATTCATCCTTCAGGACCTCGATCAGGGCGGGAACCGCGGTTTCATCTGCGAGGAGACCGAGTGCCTCCACCGCATCCATCCGCACGTGCCAGTCGCGGTGGTGGAGCGCCCGAATCAGGCGCGGGATGTCCCTCTGTTTCTTCAACTTCTCGATATTAGGCCGAAAAATGTTGCTCAGGATTCCCATAGCTGTGCCACGATGGAGTACTGATATTTTCTCCCTTGCCCCGATATAATAATTGACCGATTGTCCCTCTCCCCATTTCCGGTCCTGGACTCTCAAATGGCGGAATTCCTTGCCTCCGCATGCGGGGCATCCTCCCAGGATCGCGGTCGATCCATCATCGTAGGTCTTCTCACAGCGGGTGCACTGGTGGGGCATCTGGATCACTGATCTCTGCAAGATATTATTGAATATCGACCGCTTTTCGACGGGATAGATAGGGTAAGTTCCCGACACACCCGATACTAGTATGTTGAGAACAGGACGGATAAATTCCACGGTGTGAACATGGATTTTCGAAATGCGGAGCCCGATCAGGGAGAGATCTTGCGAAACCGGTAGACGAACAGTACTTCCCCTTCTATCTCCGTCTCCTTCACGATCTGTCCAGTAAATCCCCGGTGTTCAAAGAGGCGCTCTACCTCTTTTTGACCGGTGAGGCTTGAGATGACAAGGAGAATGCGTCCCTGTTCTTTGAGTACCGAACCGGCCTGCCCTGCAAATCTCGTTATCACCTCGCGGCCGGTTGGCCCCCCATCCAAGGCGTACTCCAGCCAGTCGGCAATCCGCTCATCCGGCTGGGTGGGGAGATACGGCGGGTTGAACAGAATCAGGTCGAAAGCGCCACAGATCCCCGCCAGCAGGTCGGTTCGGAGTACATCGACGTTCGCTTCCTTAACCTTCAGCACCGCATACGGACTTATATCTGTGGTAACGATCCAGGCAACATTTCCCTGGAGTCGCCGGGCGATATATCCGCTCCCCACCCCGACCTCCAAGACCTGGTCTGAAGGGCGGATTTCCTCTGATGCTGCCTCCAGGAGAAGAAGAGTATCCTCCCTGACTGGGTAGATATCCCCGTATTCTGGATGCGGAGGCTGCAGGACGGATCACCTGGGTTAGAATGGATTCGTTACCTGATGAAATATTGCGGAATCTAGTTGATTTCCCTTGAATGATCAGGAAATCCGGATCGAATTTCCTTTTTCTCGAAGACTGATGCGGAGAATTGTGGGCACCTTATCAGCAAAAAAAATATATGCCGGGTCCGCTATTATCGGATTTCTGCCTGAGCCAAGGCTTGATCGGAACCGATGGTGCTGGTATGGAACTGAGGTACAAAAACATATGTCTCGCGGGTATCATACTCTTTGGCCTTATCTGCGGTATCCTCAGTGCAGTTCCGCCGATGACACTCTATCCCAGTGTCGGTACGAGCATGGAGCCCACGATCATCGAGGGGGATTACGTGGCGGTAGCTCCCCTGGGAATCGAGCAAATGGCGATAGGGGATATCATTGTCTACCGGTCGCCCCTCCAAGACGAAACTGGGGATTTCCCACTGATCGTGCACCGGATCGTAGACATGCAACATGGGATCGTCCGGACCAAAGGGGATAACCGTACGGCCATCGATCCTTTCGACATCTCTCCCGAACGCGTGCAGGGGAAAGTGATGTTTATTGTCCCACGCAGAGCCGAATAGAGGCTCTTCAAACACGAAATGGAATTCGGTCCCGCTCCGGGAAAGTCCTGAACTCCCTGTTCGGATTTCATGCCGTCAAACCTTGGGAAACAGAGTATTCCCTGGAATCCTTTTTCAAGATTAGAGGCCTGCATTGGCGATCGCCGCAAATTCTTCAAGTTGTAATTCTTCGGGGCGGCGTGAGAGAATTTCTCCGGGAACTCCCGCTATCAGCCGATCCAGATGTTCGGCACTGATAGCGCCGCGGAGATTTTTCAGCCCGTTGCGCACCGTTTTTCTCCGGTGTGAGAAGAGCGCCCTCACCACATCGGAATAAAACCGGCGATCCCTGATCGAGAAGGGGGGCTCGTGGGGAACGATCCGTACCACCATGGAATGCACCGGAGGCATCGGAGAGAAGGCCCGAGGAGAGACGGTGAAGCAGGGTTTTATATCGGCATAGGTCTGGGCCATCACCGAGAGTCTCCCGCAGGCAGGAGTTCCTAACGGGGCAATCATCCGTTCGGCAAACTCTTTTTGATACATGAGGACCGCTTCGGAAAAACCGATGTCCATCAGACGGAAAGTGATCCGGGAGGAGACTGAGTAGGGGAGGTTGGAGACTACTTTTTCGAACGAGGGGAGGGGACAGCGGACCGCATCTCCCTGGATGAGGATAAGACGCCCGTCCTCGATCTCTCGTGGGAACGCCGCCGCCATAGTCTTGCAGAGGGCGGGATCGAGTTCCACCGCGATGACGGTCGCCCCACGGCCCAGCAGTCCTCGGGTGAGAACACCATAACCGGGGCCGACCTCCAGTACGCGGTGGTTGTGTACCTCGGTGCAAGAAAGTATCCGTTCCACTATGCGAGGGTCGATGAGAAAATGCTGATCATGGGGAGCGCTCATTTCACCGTGAACAGGCGGTACTTGGTATCAGGATCCCGGATTTCTTCCAAGATCCGCTCAATGATCATCTTCTCGGGATGTGAGATCGCCTTGATACGCTGGGCAATATCCTCGAATGAGGAAAACGGTTTTTTGTTCCTCTCTTCCAGGATCTCCCACATTAACTTTTTCCCGATGCCGGGAAGGAGATGCAGCATGTGCAGCCGGGGGGTGATGGAGATCGCTTTGTTGAAGAAGTCCGCAAACCGGTCCTTATTTTCCATTACGATGCGTTCGACTGCGAAGGGAAGTTCCAGCTTTGCCGTGGGGGTGAGATCGTCGTAACCGATTCTCCGTTTCACCCGCTCGATCTTTTCCCGCTCCTCATCCCCGATGTACACAAGTTCGTGGATCTTGATGTCCTGCACTTTGGGAACAAGTTCCAGCAGCTTGAACTGCTCGACTCCGACTCCCTGAATCAGGGGCTCACGCTTGTAGATAGGGCGCGGGTCATCCGATCGCCCCTTCAGGAGGACATCCAGTACTACCGCATACTGTTCCTTCTTCTCTGCCTTCATGATCCTCACCTACAGGTGGGTCGAGACGAGATCGAGGATAGTATCCAGTTCTTCCCCGGTGAGCGTGAAGCGTTCCTTAGCATAGATCGCTCTCAGCTCGTCCCGGCTCCGTGGCATGATAGTGGCGATGCGGTACGCGATGTCTGGTTTCATCTTCTCGAGCTTCAGTAGCTCGGAAACAAGGGCTCTCGATTTCTCAGGTGTATTCTTAGAGAGGAGACTGGCATGTTCGATACTCCGGCGCAGCTCGTAGGACATCTCGATTCCCGCATCGCGTCGATCCGCCTCGATTTTCAGGAGTACCTCCTTAAGATCCGGAAGCGTTATCCGTTCTTCGGCGATCAGTGCCTTTACTTTCATGCCAGTTACACCTCGTCTCTAGTTACGCTTTGAGATGCTGGGGAAGGGCGATTACGGTTTTGCAGGAATCGCCGTCCATCACTTCCAGCACCCAGGCCCGTCCCCGCTTGCCGGTGACCGTCCCGGTCTTCCCATGGAACCGGTGGTGGGGCATGCCCTTGTGAATACTGGGCTCAATGACCACATGAACTTTCTGACCGATCTCAAAGTTCTGGATCAGCGAAGAAACCGGGGGAAGTCCCCTCTTTCTTAGTTCCTTTTTCATCAAGTAGCGTGTCTTTTTCCTTGGTCCGTTATGGTGTGCCATGCGTATCTCCTTCTCCGCTCCCCTTGGGGGGAAGGGACTCTTCTCTCTCCTCAGGAGAACCGACATGAAGGACATCGATACGGGTCACGCGGGCGTTTCTACCGAGTATTCCGGAGAGACTCGGGTCGGTGCGACCTTCGTCACCGGAGATTAACTCCTTGATGTACAGCCCTGCTTCGCCGGTGACTTCAATGAGGATCCGGTCATTCTCGATACCCATTTCTTTGATATCGATGACCTGTCTTTCCCTGATTTTGTCCGCCCTTCGGTGGGCGACCCTACGGGGAGTCCTCTGGAATATGATGGTCCCCCGAAGCTGGTTCAGCGCGTCGTGTAGTTCTTCCCGGGATGTCCTTCCGTCAATTTCGACGAGAATCCTGTACTTTTTATGCGATTGTTTCGATTTAATGGTTTCCACAGCCGGGCGGTCCACAAAACCATCCAGGGTCACCGAGACCCGCCCTTCCTCACACCGGTTGATCTCTTCGGCTAGAGATTCCAGATCAACCGTGCGGAAGCGGGGAGAGACGGCCTCCATGATGAAGGGACGCCCGCTTCCTACCATGCAGGCATCGATGTCCTCGCGGCCTGACCCGTGAAGGATTGCGTCCTGCGCACTGAACTGCTCAATCACATGGCGTCCAATCAGCTCCTCGACCGAGTCCTGGTACATTTTACCGCTATGCCCACAGCGGGGGCACCCTACTCCGTGGCACTCCCGGCAGAACCATCGCGTCTGGGGGATACCCCGCTCATATTTGCAGTAACGCCCGCGGATGAACAAGGGATTGATCTGTACGGCCAGGGCGTCGGCGGCAAGGTCGAGAATCACCACCACATGGGGATGTCTGATATCGGCTTCCTTACCGGTGCGCCGGGAGATGCGCTTTCCTACTTCTCGGTTCGTTTCAGCCTTGAAGGGTTCTGGATCGGAGAGGCCGAGATCGCTCCAGACCAGCTCCTCACTTTCGGCCATCAACGCAGGAACTTTTGTTCCCACCAGGAATGTCGAATATTCGATACCAGAGAGTGCCCTACAAGCCCGTTCGGCCCAGTCGTCCAGATGGGTGAACAAGTCGCTGCAGATCCAGCAGGGTTGTGTCTCAGATACAAAAGGCAGATTGTGTCGCAGCGCACGACTGATGCGCAGCGCACGTCCCCGTTCATCGTTGGAAAGCCCGTGGGAGCGTTTTCCAAAGAACCGGCCCAGGCAGTGGTCGCAGATCGGTCCATATCCGAGTATCTTTTCCACCTGATCCCTTAGTTCCATCCGGCCTCCCTCCTGTCTAGCTCGTTGTGGATCAGGGTTATGGCCTGATCTGCATGGAGTGAACGGGGCCCCACCGACACCCGTGGATAAACGGAAAAGCGGTCCCGCTCCTCATCCGTGAAGTTCAGGTGGTCGCTTAGCAGGAAGGCCATTGGAAGGTTCTCGGTATCCCGGATATCCTCTCCTTCTTCCTCGGCAAGCACGAACGATTGTTCGGCAAGGAGGGTTTCCAGTCCCGCCGCGCGCACGTAGATTCCCGGACTTGCCGGACGGAACATCATTCCCACCGGAAGGGAGAGAGCTTTGCGCAGCAGGGCGGCGGTACTCCGTTCATCGGGATGAAAAGAGCGGACCTCGCCCCCCCGGATCACCAGAGTGCGGGGGGGGACAGGTTCTCCCTGGAGGATGAGATAACATTCCGTGTCCCGGCGGAGGGTGTGGGAGAGAGACAATGCTGCCTGAACACAGCGGCACAGCAGGTCGAATCTTCCCCCGCTGCCCGGCAGATCGTCGAGGGTAAAATCTCCATCTGTGCGGGCCAGGTGGCCAACCACGGCAAACGTTCTCATTGGGATTTACCGAACTTCTTCATCAGGCGCTGCAGGTTGAACTTGCTCCCCCGCATTCCCTTCAGCGCCTGCTGCATCATGCGATGATATTTCAGGAGCTCCTTTACATTTTCCGGTGTTGCCCCTGACCCGCGGGCGATCCGGTGCACCCGGGAACTGCTGATCACTGTCGGATCATCAAGCTCCTCTTTGGTCATGGAGTCCATGATCACTTTGTAGCGTGCCATTTTGGTGCTGGTGACATCGTAGGCATCCTGGGGAATCTCCATCCCGCCCATGGGGAGCATGCTCATCAGCTGGCGCAGGGGACCCATACGGTTCAGGGCCTCCAGCTGTTTGTACATATCCCGCAGAGTGAACCGGCCTCGCATGATCGCATTGACGTCCACATCCTCCGGATTGATCACCTCTTCTGCCTTCTCTGCAAGCATCTTGAGGTCGCCCATTCCAAGGAGGCGGGAGATGAAACTGCCCGGTTCGAACCTTTCCAGATCCTCGATGGTCTCCCCACTGCCGATGAACACGATACCGCTCCTGGTTTCTGCCACCGCGGAGAGGGCTCCACCCCCCTTTGCCGTTCCATCCATCTTGGTGACGATTACCCCATCGATACCGATCGCTTCGTGGAAACGTCGGGCTTGATCGGCGGCCTGCTGGCCCAATGCGGCATCGATCACCAGCCAGCGATGCCGGGCCTGAGACACACGGGAGATCTGTATGATCTCTTCGATCAACGCATCCTCTAGCGCGTGCCTTCCCTGGGTGTCGATGAGGACGACCTCCATCTGTTTGAAGAGATCCAGCCCTTTTTTTGTGATGCCCACCGCATCAGCTGACTCCTTTTCCCCGTAACAGGGAATATTGATCTTTGCACAGAGGGTGTTCAGCTGATCGAATGCCCCGGGACGGAATATGTCGGCACAGATCACCCCTATCCGCAACCCCTTTCTCTGGAAAAAGCGGGCCAGTTTCGCGGTGGTCGTGGTCTTTCCGCTCCCCTGCAGGCCGGCCAAAAGAATCACCTGAGGGGAGAGGTCGACCGGCGCAGACTCTCCTACCAGATTCACCAGTTCCTGGTACACGATGCGCAGAACGTGCTCCCGCACTCCCATTCCCTTGGGTGGCTCTTCCTCCAGTGCCCGTTTCCTGATGTTCTGGGAGATAGCGAGGACCAATTTCACATTTACGTCGGACTGCAGGAGAGCTCGCTGCAGATCCCGTGAAAGCTCGTCGACTGCCGCCCGGTCTACAACGGTCTTACCCGCGAGCTTCTTCAGGGCATCTTTCAGGGAGCTGCCCAGCGTGTCCAGCATCAGGCTTCACCCAGCAGCTCGTCTACCAGTGCTTCCGGAGAAAAGGGTTTCAGATCATCATAGGACTGGCCAGTCCCCAGGAATGCGATCGGCTTACCGATGGTGTGCGCGATCGAGATCGCAGCCCCGCCCTTCATATCCATGTCTGCCTTGGTGAGTATGACCGCATCCGTTCCCACCAACCGGTTGAACTCCTCTGCCCGTATGACCGCATCGTTGCCCGCCACCGCCTCATCCACGTAGAACACCAGATCCGGTTTGATCACCCGCCGGATCTTCTCCAGCTGATTCATCAGGTTCGCCCGGTTGTGAAATCTTCCTGCTGTATCGGCCAGCATCACATCAGTCCCATGAGCCCGGGCATACTGCACCGCGTCATAGATGACCGCGGTCGGATCGGCACCTGCCTGATGCTGGATGACCTTGGTGTCGATCCGCTGGGCATGGGTGGAGAGCTGCTCCTGCGCTCCCGCACGGTAGGTGTCTCCGGATGCGATCACCACCGAAAATCCCTCCTTGCGGAGGAAGTGAGCGATCTTGGCCACAGAAGTGGTTTTTCCGGTCCCGTTCACGCCGGTAAATAGAATTTTAACCGGCTTCTCCTGGTTGCGCACAAAGGAGACCAGGTCGAAGCCGCTTCCCAGCACTCCCCGGAGCGCCGAACGAAGGCTGTCCCCCACCACCCTACCCACCGAAGAACCGATTCGGCGGTGCGTTCCAACCAGGTCCGAACGCAGCGCTGAGATAATCGTTTCCGTAGTGGGGAAGGCCACATCGTTCTCCAGTAGGATCATTTCCAGCTCACCCAGAGGTTCATCGATGTCCTTTTCAGAAAGGATCAGTTCCCGGTCGCGTACCAGTGTCTTTACTTTCGCGGTAAAACCGGTTTTTTCTTCCTTTTTCGGTGGTGGGGGAGAGGGGGTCTCAGAAGGGATTGCAGCAATCTGGATATTGGCACTCAGTTTTTCCTGAACATGTCGTAATTTTTGTTTTAGAGAATCAAACATGGCCCCCGCAGCCTGCCCTATCTTGCCTGCGCTTTCCGGTATGCCTGATCAATACGCCGCGCAAGCTCGTTGATCTGGCCCCGCACTTGGTCAAGCGAATCAGAGACCCTCTTTTCCAGGGACTCCAACTCCTTGACCCGGTCCTCGATAAAACCGATGGCCTCTTCGTTTTTCCGCCGGATAACCACATCGGCACCGATATTGACGAGGACATTATCGGGATCGATGATCCGTGCACGAAGCGTAGTGCCCCCACCCATCGGCACCAGGATCACTCCTTCCGTCTCAGCCGCCAGCGCCTTCAGAGCGTCAATCGCCGCCAGGGATTCCATTCTCTGGCGTTCCATGAATTCGAGCTGCCGGGAGAGAACCTCTGCCTGCTGCCCGTACTCCTGCAGATACGTCTGGAGAGCCTGCACTTCACGGGGATCCGCCTCGTCCACCTTACTCACCATCGATCTTCTGTATTCCCTGGATCCTGATGTAAGTTCGCTTCAACCGGTGTTTGCTGCCCACCAGGGTGAGGAACCGCTCGGCGGCTCCACTCTCATTCGGTGCATCGACAGTTTTTTTGTAGGGCTGCCACTCGTTGCCTATCTTTATTTCTCCAGTAACCTGGTACTCCATACGATCACTCCATAAATCCAAACACTTCTTCTATCCTGCCCAGTTCGAATCCGCTGGTCTGGAACCCTGCCAGATATCCATTCTTGTTTACAACCAGGCCGGTTCCTATGAGCCCGCTTCCGAGGTTCACCGATCCTCGGCCCACTGGAAGCCCGCTTGCGGTCTCCAGCAGTTCCAGCTCCTGGTTGGTCGCGCGGGGATGAACGAGAATGCCCCGGTTGGTGGCTGCTGCGGCCATGCCCACGGTCTTGATGCCCCCCAGAGTGAGCCGGATCACCTTTACCTTCAGGAAATCTTCGATCTCCTCTGCCTGGCGGGAATCCACTTCCGGGTGCAGGGCTACGAACGTATCGGTGGCTAGAATAATATTCCCGCTTGCCGTTGTCGGACCGGCGAGGAGGAGCAGTTCCCCGTATTCCTGAAGGATTTCCCGCTCCCGGTCGGTGACCATTCCACTTACCACCATCCCCCGGGAGTTGCCAGTGAGGAGGGGTCCGATGAGCGAGCTGTCCTGGATGGTGGTGACCACCGGATCAACACCCATTTCTTCACGGAGCGTTGCCACAAAGGTTTCCGGAGCATCCGGAGGGACGACCACAATATCGTTGATGACTCGGGAGAATACCCCAATGTGGGGATCGCCCGCATAATCGATGGTACCACTCATAGGGAAAGGTCAGCTCTCGGCCAGCTCCGCCTGGACCTGTCCGTCTTCGAATTTCATGGCCCGAATGCGGATCTTTGAGGGCGGCTTCTCGATACCCCTTGACCAGACCATCTCGTTGATGCTCTGGTCGAGTTTGATGTCCTCGCTTTTCATGTGCCGGGCAAGATACTTCCGAATCTCTTTGATGGCCCGGTTCCCTCGTTTCCACCGGGGAACACTCCCCACGACCCGGAGAGGGACCACATAGATCTGTTCCGTGAGCTTTTCCACCATAGACTTACACCTTCAGGGTGCTTCTTCTCCAGTTGCGCCGCTTGGGATGCGAGACCACATTGCGTTTGGTCCGCAGCATCACCCAGGCGGGCACGCGGCGGTTCTGCTCACAGGCCTTGGCCAGACGTAATTTTCTTCCTTTGCTTACTTTGCTCATATTTGATTCCTCCTTTCTCTAACTGCGCCAGTTATTTTCTTACCTCTCCGTACATTCAGAGGCAAGAGTCTTTTATTTTGGTATTACATTCTGCGGATATTCCAGTCCTTCTTGGAGGGAACTACCTGTTTTAGCAATTCCTTCAGCTGGGCATCGGTGATCCGCTGTTTCAGCCGTCCGCTCTGGGCCAGCATGACCAGCTGCTGTTCGATTGCTTTGGCGAACTCGGGCTTAGTAAGGCGGATATTGTTCAATCGCTCGCGTGCCTCAGGTTCCAGAATCTGCATGAGAATATGCTGGATCTGTGATTCCTGACGACGCTTCTGTTCCATCTCCTGATCGAACATCTGCTGTTCTGCTGCCTGCCTCTGTAGCTGGTCCATTCTCCGCTTTCTCAGTTCCGCGAGTTCATCGTCTCCCATGATCGTTCATCCTCTATTTGGGAGCGGTCCCTGTGGGAGAGGGTGTGGTGACGATCGAATACGCGATGTCATCCACAAACGCCCTTCCCGCGGCGGAGATATTCCGCCCGGTCTTGACTTTCTCCACCAGACCGGCCGCCTCCAACTGCTGCAGCACCTTCCGCAGGATCGCTCCGCTCCCTTTGCGGAATTTGTTCGGTCGTGCGCCCCGGTTTTTGGATCCACCATAGACCGATCGCAGCCTCTGTACACCGACCGGCCCATCGCGGTATACACGGCGGAGCACCGCACCGGCCCGGATGTACCACCAGTCCGGATCTTCCGGAGGCAGCTCTTTGTGCGCCCCGGTCTTTACAAAAGGAGCCCAGGCGGGCGGTGTGATCTCGGGTCTTTTCTTCAACTCCTCTCCCAGCCTCTTGATCAGCGCAGCGGGAGGGGCATCAAACGCAGTTGTCATTGATTTGAACCTCTCATTCTTGAAATAGCAGTCTTACCATATTTGTATACAGGACTCTTATATATTTCGAGCCCCGGCACCGAAGATTTACTCTTTCATTTGCTCAAGGATCACGGTTCTTCCCCGCACCCTACGCAGGATGGTATTGGTGCGGGCGGCAAGCTCTTCTGGGTTCATTTCCGCACTCCGTAAAAATCGGACTTTCAGGATCTTCTTCGTCTTGATCTGTCTCTGGATCTCTTCATACACCACCTCAGAACACCCCTTTTTCCCTATCCACACGGTGGGTTTCAGGTCACCGGGCGATGCTTTCTCTTTCAACCGCGCCTCACCAGCGGGTAACGTTGTTGTCTTTTACACCGGAGACAGGTGATGATCACTTTGTGCCGGTGAACTCGCACCCGGGAACTGTAGCCCGGGACCATGAACGCATCGCAGGAACGGCAGAATCGTCGCTTCAATTCCCTCGGGATGCGTATCCGGTGTCGCATGGCGATTCTCCGAGCAAGGTGCACATAGCGTTCCGCGAGGCAGGGATCTGCGGGATAGACGTCTTCTGCTCTCTGGAAGAGGATGCGGATCCGCTCCCTGGCGATCCGCTGGATTTCCGAACTCCCCGATCTCATCGACAGCTGCATTCCCTCTTAGTATTCGCCGCTGTGATACACACGTCTTCCTTCGATCTGGAGGCGATCTTCGCAGAACAATTTTGTCGCCTCTACCAGGATTTCATGTTCCTGTTCAAGGATCCGCAGGGAGAGAGAGTCCTCATCATCTTCGGGGAAGACCGGCACGCATCTCTGGAGTATGATGGGACCGGTGTCCATTCCTTCGTCCACAAAATGAACCGTGCAACCCGTGACCTGCACCCCGTACTCAAGCGCCTGTCGCTGGGCATGCAGGCCGGGAAAACTAGGAAGCAGGGCTGGATGAATATTGATGATGCGATAGTGGAACGTACGAACGGTGGCCGGATCCAGCAGACGCATATACCCGCACAGGATAAAAAGATCTGCCTTGCATTCACCCATCGCCTCCTGTAGCGCGCGGTCATACTCCTGTCTTCCAGAAAAAGATTCATACGCCAGAATACGCACAGGAATGCCTGCCTGAGTCGCACGATCGATCGCGTAGGCGTGCCGGTTATCGGTGATCAGACAGACGCATTCGGCCGGGATGTACCCCTCCTCCAGCGCATCGATGATGGCCTGAAAATTTGATCCTCTCCCCGAAGCGAGAGCGACGATATGTTTCACATGACACCTTCCGGTTGCGATCGGGCGGTGGTCTGATGTACCGGTGAGATGAGTTTGATGCTCGCGATACGATTCCTGCGCATCTGCATAACCACACAGGTAACCCCGCTTTCCTCGATATACACAGTTTCCCCCTTGCGGGGGATATGCCCCAGGCGTTCGGTGACCAGTCCCGCGATCGTTTCATAATCTTCGGTGATAGGCAGATCGAGGCTGAGTTCCTCGTTTAGATCCTCCACCCACATCCTTCCACCTACTAGGTATACTCCCTCCTCAATCTGCTGCAGCTGGGGCTCCTCCTTGTCGTGTTCATCCTGGATCTCACCCACCAGCTCCTCCAGAATATCCTCGATAGTGACGATGCCGGTGAAACTGCCGTACTCGTCCACCACCACCGCCATGTGCACCTTCTTCTGGCGCATCTCTTTCAGCAGGTCATCGATCTTCTTGGTTTCAGGAACAAGATAGGGCTCTTTCATCACGTCTTTTATCTGGACTCCCTCCTTGCGGCGCAGGACCACCGGAAAAATATCCTTGACGTTCAATATCCCGACAATATTATCTATCTGGTCGTGGAAAACAGGAAGGCGGCTGTACCCGGTGTCATTGAACACCTTGATCGCCTGGTCCGGAGTCTGGGTATCCTCGATCATCACCGTGTCCGGGCGGGGGGTCATCACCTCCCGTGCGATGGTATCGCTGAATTCGAGTACGCTGTAAAGCAGCTCGCGTTCATCCTGTTCGATCGCTCCTTCTTCCTTCCCCAGATCGATCCACCCCTTGATCTCCTCTTCGGTAATACCGGGCTTTGCAAACGCCACCGTGAGATGTGAGGTACCGCTTAACCGGTCGTAGATCCATAGGAAGGGAAAGAAAACACGGGAGAGAAAATGAATAAACGGCGCTGTACGCAGAGCCAGGGATTCGGTGGCCCTCACAGCAAATATTTTTGGACCGATCTCTCCAAACACCAGGAGCAGCAGGACCACCACGAAGGTGGCGATTCCTACTCCGGCATCTCCGAAGATATCGATGGCAATGGAGGTGGCCAAGGAGGCAGCTGCCACGTTTACGATATTATTGCCGATAAGGATAGTGATCAGGGTATGATCCGGAGTCTTTTTCAGTGACGCCAGGTGTTCTGCTCTGCGATCCTTGGTCTGGAGCAGCAGGCGGACTCTGGCCCGGGTAATTGAAATGATGGCAACTTCTGAGCTGGAAAAAATCGCCGAAAAAACCAAACATACAATAAACAGGATTGTGAGTACCGTGATTGAAATCATCAGTTCCACGCCGGAATGTACATCCGGCTCTATCAGGTTTGACCTTGGAGATAGAACTATGGTGCTTGTGAATAATAAATCCAGTGATCAGTCCCACGATTCGTGCATATATGCGAGATCTCTCATCAATAGGGTGATTCTTTCCTCCAGTGACAGGTCATGAGAGAAATTCCGGTCTTCGATCTCCAGGCTGAGATGTCCCTGGTACCCGTGGTCTTTGAGGCTCTGTAGGATCTCTGTTCCCTGGGTACTTCCAGCCAATGGGAGATGGACTCGTCCGTTCTCTGCCCGGGATAGGTGCACCATGGTCATGCGATCCCCGCACAGGTCGATGTAATGCTCCACCTCGTTCGAGGGAGCGGCCAGGGCATGCGAGATATCCAGGGTGAATCCAAGCCAGGGTTCCCCATCCAGGAGTTCTCGCATCGCTTCGGGAGAGCAGATCAGAGCGTTGAGGGAGTACTCCATGTTTTCCATGCTCGCTCGCACCCTTTTTCCCCTGGCCGCACCGCGCAGTGTATCCAGGAACAGTTCAAATCGTTCGTACTCCTGCCGTGCCGGAATCCTTTTCACCGTTCTCCTCCCGGGATGGAATGTCACCACTTCTGCGCCTATATCTTCCGCCATAGTAAGCGCATCACGGGCGTACTTTCGGGAGATCTCTGCAACCCGGGGGTTAAGAGAGCACGGGTTCAGATCGAGCACCGGCGCGTGGATGGTAAGGGCGAGGCCGGGATACGCCCCGATACAGTGCTTCAGTTCGTGCAGGGGGCATTGGCGGACCCAGAAATGCGGAGTCTCCACCCAGAACTCGATCGCGTCAAAGCCCACTTCTTCGACATACGCAAATATCTCATCGATAGGATACCCGTGAAAGAACATGCTGGAAACGGCAAAACGCACCATGAGTGTCTTCCTTCAATCGAAGTCGGCTGGTTATTTCCAGTATCTGTATCTCCCGGGCTAAAAAACATCAGCTGTCTGAAGCCGTCACACCCATACGTGCCCAATCAGGGCACGAAGCCCAATCTTTGATAGTCCCTGCCTGCGTATATTATGACGATGCCCCTTTCGGAGCTGGAGATCACGGATATACCCGGGCAGAGGATCTACTCCGTAGCGGAGGTTTCCAGTATTCTCAGGGAAGTGCTGGAAGACCCGCGGCTCCAGGATATCTGGATCAGGGGAGAAGTAACCAATCTGAAGTTCGACCAGAGGGGCCATTGCTGGTTCTCTCTTATCGAGCAGAAAGAGGGCAGATCCAGCATGCTGAACTGTGTCATGTGGAGAAACGTGGTGGCGGCACTCCCTTTCACTCCCGCCAAAGGCCTGGATGTCCTCGCCTTCGGCTATTTGGACTATTATTCCCCGCATGGCATGACGCGGGTGACCGTACGGGACCTGCGGCGGGCAGGAGAGGGGGAGAAGCATCTCCTGGTTGAGCGATGGAAAAAAGAGCTCACCGCGGAGGGTCTTTTTGCAGCGGAGAGGAAACGACCGCTTCCTGTCTTCCCTGTCCGCATCGGGGTGATCACATCGCCGACAGGGGCGGTGATCGAGGATATCAAGAATGTGATTGGCAGGAGGTTTCCGGTGGAGATTCTGCTCTCTCCCACTACGGTACAGGGCGATCTGGCCCACCTGTCCATTGCCCAGGCGATTCGACAGGTAGACGGAAAAGTGGATGTGCTCATTATCGCCCGCGGCGGAGGATCTTTCGAAGACCTGTTCCCCTTCAACCACCCGGAAGTTGTCCGGGCCGTATCCCGGTGTACTACCCCGATAGTGAGCGCAATCGGACATGAAGTGGATGTAACACTCTGCGATCTCGCTGCCGATGTCCGTGCTCCCACCCCTTCCGCAGCAGCTGAGCTGGTGGTGCGGGATCGGGTGAGCCTCCAGAACGATCTCAAAGAATGCAGGAACCAGATTTGTTATACGCTGGAGGGCCGGCTGGAGCGGATGAGGAGTATCCTAGAAGACGGGCGTCTCCACCTCCATCACCGCCGCCTCCAGAAAAGGGTAGGGGAACGGCGCCAGGAACTGGGCGACTTTGCGGAACGACTTATCCAAGCCATCAAAACCCGATACGAGCGGGAGCGTCTCACACTGGCCAATTTTGCAGCAACGGTCGGCGCCCAGAACCCCGAAATGCCCCTGCGCAGGGGTTACAGTATCGTATTACGGGAGGGAAAAGTCGTCCATTCGACCAGGCAACTGGCCAGAGGCGATCGGCTTACTGTGAAGCTGCAGGATGGAAGAGGAGAGGTGCGTGTGGAAGAGGTGATCCATGATGAAGACCTATGAACAGATGATCGGGGAATTGAGGGAGATCGTCAGGAAGATAGATGATCCGGCAACATCGCTGGACGAGAGCATCGCACTCTACGATCAGGGAATGACTCTGATAAAGGCTTGTGAAGAGATCCTGAACAGGGCCGAACTGAAGATCACCGAGCTCACCCGGGAATGACGACGGTCATCTCCACGATCAGATCCTTTCCTTCCTGAAGAAGCCTGATCAGTTCCCGGGGAAGGGTCACTGCCACCTGATCCGAGAAGATACCCACTGTCCGGGAATCTGCGAAGCTGCTTTTCCTCCATACCAGATCGTGGGGATGGGTAAGCGTGAGTCTCGCGTTCCCCCGTGAAGAGACACAAATATCGCACATTCCGGCCCGGAGCGTAGTGAACAGGAGAGCCCGGTCATCCTGCAGCAGCCGCGAAAAAAGGGGGTCAAGATCCGCAGCTCCCTTATCCGCACCCACTCCAATGATACAATTTCCCCAAAGGGAAAGCTGCTCTGCGGTGGTCACTTCAAAAGTGGTGGGATGGGTTCCTTGCACATGGGGATGGCCGTGGCAGCGGACGACTTCTGTGGCCTTCATGTTTAATACTGAGAGGTACGATGTGTATTCAATGAATATCTCTGTATGGTGCCCGGTCTGCAATGAAGAGCGTGAACACGAGATTCTTAAGGAAGGCGTGGAACCGCTGGTCCGTTGTACCATCTGTAATCATATCCACCGTATTCCCCAGGAAAGTGATAGAGCAACCGTGGTCAAGACCATCGTCAGTGCCGGCGAGGAATCCCGTGTCTGTGCCACCGAACTGGAGAAGACTGAACTGTACCGTACGGGTGACACCGTAGTCGCAGAATGTGGGGAGGAGGTGCAGAGTGTGGAGATCACCGGGATCGAGATAGAGGGGCGACGGGTGAAACGGGCAAAGGGATCCGAGATCCTCACTCTCTGGACCAGAGCGATCCGGGAAGTGACTGTGAAGATCTCCCTTCACGAAGGACGCAGTACCACTCCTCTCTACCTCAATACCCAGGGAATCGAGGAGTTCGAAGTGGGGCATGAATACCAGGTAGGGAAGCGCGGGTTCCGCGTATCCCATATCAAGCTGAGAGATGACCGGTTTCTGCGGCGAGACGGGCAGAAAGCCCTGGCCCGAGAGATTAAAAGAATCTATGCCTTTCGATCATAGATACGGCCAGATCGCATCCTCGAGATCACGCGATGAAATGATCTTCTCAAAACGGATTTTCTCCTGTCCATGTACCACGATCAGGATAGTGGGGGTCATGGTTAGCTGGTATTTCCGGACATATTCCGGTTTATATGAAATATCAATCTCCCGGATCGGGAGCCCGAAATGGCCGGCCACCTCCTCGATGATGGTTTTCTGTTCCTCACATCCCGAACACCCTTCCTGAGTGAACCAGTAAATCTGGATTCCCATAGGAACGATAAAGGCTGACCTTTGCAATGAACCTGACTGCTGTTTTGAGGAGGTAGCGAGCGAGGACCAGACTACAGTGTAAAATGATTTTTCCTTTGTATTAGGAAGAAGGTCAGGATCTGGATAAAAATCAGGACTTTTCAGGATTGCCGAAGAAATCCTAGCCCAGGAAAAAAAGTTGTACTACTGCCCGTTGGTGCTGACGACCTTGATATCCGCGGTTGAATACAGGTACGAGATCGTGATGTTATCATCTGTCTTGTCGAGGATTTCTACGATGCGGTAATAGTTGTCCGGCGGATTTGAGGAATCGAGGTTGACCGTAGGTTGGTCCGCGAATGACCAGGGGTACATCTGTCCAACCGCCGAAAGGTTGTAATCTCCACCCAGCTGTTCGTACTCCTCTCTGCTGAGAACGCTGGACGAGCTGTAGAGGGCAGTGAGGTTGATCGATTTTGTTTCCCCGGTATGCATTCCCACCAGTTCCGCACTGATCAGATCCAGCTCCGGCCCGAGCATCCCGAACGTAACCGGACCAACGGAGAGGGCGGGATAGTAGGCACCGACACCCACGATCGTCTTATTGAATGTCTGGTTGGCCGGAAAGGTCATCTTCTGCGTAAAAAAGACCGGATTTCCACTTCGGAGTGTCCCGTTGTAGATCTGCTGGTCGGTGGTGATGATCGGTCGTCCGAGCTTGTCCCGCACCGTAAAGTCTATGGTAACAGAATCTCCGGGTTTAATCGCTGTTGCGAATACGGTCCCCGTCAGTATGGACATGACATAGGTGCCGATGAACAGGAGGGCAAAACCAATCCCGAGAACGATGATTCCTATCTTTGACCAGTTCTTCTCGTCCTTTTTGGGCAGGGTCTTCATCGCTACCATGTAGGCCGGGGAATCAGATAAAATGTGTTGAAGGCACAAGGAAGGTGAAGATTTTCTGTGCCGGTATGATACCTGTTCCTACCAAGGTTTTTATAGCATCGCCGTTCATGGAAAGAGAATACGACCCCATCGACCGGCCTCGATTCCTAAAACTAAGAGCATCTTCCTGGGATCTCCTGAAGCAGGAACGATCTCGAGAATGTGCCGTGTACGGGATCACCGATTGGTTGATGTAAGGAGAGGAGCAAGATCCTGTAATGGATAAAAAAAAGGTCCGTGATTATATGACCTACGACGTGGTCACCGTCGATTTCCACGGGACGGCGAGGGACGTCCTGGAAACCATCAAACGGACCAACCATGACGGATTCCCGGTGGTGAATGGGGACCGGGTGGTAGGATATATCTCCGCCCGCGATCTGCTTTTTATCCCTCCCACTACTCCGGTCGAGAGACTGATGTCCCGGCATCTCATCGTAGCGGATCCGGAGATGAGCATCAACGATGCTGCCCGGGTGATCTTCCGGTCGGGGATCCAGAAATTGCCGGTCATCGATGACATGAACAGACTGGTGGGCATCATCTCCAATTCCGATGTGATCCGTTCCCAGATCGAGCACGTATCCCCGGAAAAGGTGTTCAAATTTATCGAAACGCTGCGGAAATTATATGGCATCGAGCCGGTGCTCAACCGGGACATGGTCTCCATCGAATCGCTCCTTCCAACCCAGGCAAAGATTTACGAGGATGAGTTGGAAGGAAGGATGTACGAACTGAAAAAAGGGCTGGCAGAACCCCTGATTGTGGTAAAACGTGCGAACCGGTACATCCTGGTGGACGGGCATCACCGGGCGATTGCCGCAAAACGCCTGGCCATCAAGGATCTGGAGGCGTATATCATCGAGGTGGATCCAAATGTCGAGCTGGGGATCGAACGCACCGCCCGAGCCCTGAATCTATCAAACCTGGATGATATCAAGGTGCTCGATTATGCTCGGCACCCGTTGGTCGCCCTCACTCACCGCCTGGTAAAAAATGCTTAAGACCCTTCCCGTCGCAGGTCGTAATTCTCGTTGAGGAGGTGTTCCTTAACCACACTGCCGGAACCAATCTCCACTTCCGGCCAGATTCTGGTTCCTGAATGTATCACCACCCGGTCCCCGATGATCACCCGAGGGCCGAGTACGGTATCGTTCTCGATCGAGCATTCGTTACCAGTGGCCGTATTGTTATCCACAATACTTCCGCTGACCGTGCTGGAACGTCCGATCCGCACCCAGTTATAGAGAGAGGATGAAAAAATCTTCGCCCCGTTCTGAATAACACACTCCTCCCCGATGCTAGTATAGGGTCCCACCAGCACATCATCTCCCATCACCGTGCCCGCCCCGATCGAGACCGGACCGACAATACGTGAGTTTCTGCCCAGAGTGAGCGATCCCTTTACCTGGACCGGTCCACTAATACGTGCGCCGGCGGCCAGGTGGATCTCACCGGAAATGGTCGTTATGCCCAGCTCGTGCAGCTTCCAGTGTTCGGCCTGCCGGAGCGACCGGGGGCTTCCCACATCGGTCCAATTCCCCCGGGCCAGCCAGCCATTCAACCGCCTCCCTTTTTCCATCAGGAGAGGGAAGAGATCGCGGGCAAAATCAAACTTGATCTGGGCCGGAATATAATCGAAGATTTCCGGTTCACAGACGTACATGCCAGTGCTCGCGAGGTTACTGAAAATCTCCCCAGGAGAAGGCTTTTCCCTGAACCGGCCGATCCGGTTGGTCACATCGATCTCCGCGATTCCGTATTCGCTGGGATCGTCGATGCTGATCAGACCGATCGTGGTGATGGCTTGTGAAGACTGATGCTCCCGATAGAATTCCAGAAGGTTGATATCGGTAACATGGTCGCCACCAACCACCAGAAAATTCCGGTCTTCCAGATATCTCTGGGCATTCTTCACACTTCCCGCGGTCCCCAGTTTCTCCTTCTCGCGGACGTAGGAGATACAGGTACCCAGGAAAGACCCATCGCCCAGGATATCCTCGATGGCCTTTCCCATGTACCCCAGGGTAATAATCATTTCATGGAAACCGAGGTTGGATAAATGTGAGACCAGGTGCAGGATGGAGGGCATATTCATAATGGGGATGCAGGGTTTTGGGCGTTCGAAGGTGAGAGGGCGCAACCGGGTCCCTTCCCCTCCGCACATGATACACACCTTCATAGCAAGGAATGTAATCCTGTGGACTCTTAATAGTCGCGGGATTGTCTCTTCCCATAATTATAAGCGGCCAGGATCAGAGTCTGTGTACAGGATTATGGCCCGGTTTGCCTGCTTGCGGTGCGGAAAATGCTGCCAGAATTTCGGACCTTATCTCACTGTCGAACGCGAGCTGGAAGAAGGCCATTACTATTGCCACTGCTCTCTCAGCGGGGAACACTTTTTCGCTCGGATCATCGGTAAGGAGATGCCCGCCTTCGTAGAGAAGACCTTCCCCGGCCAGGCTCCCTGCCCTTTCCTGTGCCGGGAAGGATCAAGCCTCTATACCTGCGCCATATATCCCACACGCCCCCGGTTCTGCCGGGAGTACCAATGCTCGAGCATGGACATCTTGGATGGAACCGGAGAACGACGGGGAAGGGTAGGCGGAAGGAGGAGCCTGATTTCGAAAGATCAGGATCTCGTCACACTCTGGCAGAAGGAGATCCAGCCGCTTCCCGAAGACAGCGAAATAATCTGGCGAGAAACAGTGAAAGCAATCCTGGAGAAAGGAGGCTATCGGGTGATAGTGTATGAGCGAGGTAACAAGGAAAGAGATCCGAAAAGGAATGGTGAGATGCAGACCCGCTGAGGTCATTTCCTATGACCACTGCAGGTTCTGTGTGCATTCAAAGTCGTTTATTGTGCGGGGAAGGGAGATCCCCTCCCCGGCCCGGATCTATTGTCTAGCCCAGAAACCATCCGGAGAAGAGATCGATTTCACTCAGGTGGAAGCAGTGGTATGCGAAGACAAGAAGGGGGAAGGGTACCGCAGTATGATGAATATCATCGGATAAATTACTTCCGGATTCTCCACCAGCCCTTGGTCTGGAACGGTACCCCCCGTGCCTCCTTCTTCCAGTCTGTGTCCAGGATGTGACTCATCAGCCGGATCTCACTCTTCAACTCGGTGATCATCTTTTTCGTCTCCTGGATCTCTTCGCGGATGGTCTGAATCTCCTCAAAAGAACGGGTTTTATGGGTGGTGATGTCATTTTTTTCGGGATTCGATAGCCCGGACTCAAGGAGCTCCAGAAGGGCTTTATTACGGTCGATCAGGTGTTCTTTCGCGTACAAATCGATCATATTCATCAGGTCGTCGTCTAGGGTGAAAGAACACCGCATGGTCGTCATCCGGGGATCACCTGTATCAATTCATGTACTCGTTCTTGCGAGATAATTATAGTATTCTCTCTGGGAAAAAATAATATACTCCCTGAAAGTATGCTGTGTGATATCGATGCAACTTACCGAAAATGCCCGAATCTTACTGGAAAACAGATATCTTCTTCCCGGGGAGAGCCCGTACGAAATTTTTAAGCGGGTCGCCAATGCGGTGAATCCCCGGCAGGCAGAAGAATACCGGAAAATGATGGAGGATCTCCTGTTCCTCCCCAATACGCCAACCCTGATGAACGCCGGAACTCAGCTGGGCCAGCTTTCGGCATGTTTCGTCCTCCCGGTGGAAGATTCCATCGAGAACATCTTTACCACCCTCAAACATATGGCCCTGATTCACAAGAGCGGAGGTGGCACGGGTTTTTCCTTTTCTCACCTGCGCCCACGCGGGGATATGGTGCAGGATACATCGGGAGATGCAAGCGGCCCGGAATCCTTCATGCGGGTCTACGATTTTGCTACCGGCGCGGTGAAACAAGGAGGGAGGAGGCGGGGGGCGAATATGGGAATTCTCCATTGCTCCCATCCCGATATCTTTGAATTTGCGGTTTCCAAGAGAGCGGACGGGCTGGATAATTTCAATATTTCCGTCGCCTTCGATGACCGGTTCTTCGAATGCCTGGACCAAAAAAAACCCTATGAGCTGATCAACCCCCGCGATGGAGAGGTCTGGAAAGAGGTGGACCCCCAGAGCCTCTGGAATACCGTAGGTGAAGCGGCCTGGGTTTCGGGTGACCCCGGCGTTCTGTTTATCGACGAGATCAATCGGTACAACACCGTCCCTGGCCTGGGTCCCATGGAAGCGACCAATCCCTGTGGGGAACAGCCGCTGTACGCCTACGAAAGCTGTAATCTGGGGAGCATCAATCTCGCCCGCTGCGTGCGGAAACACGAGATCGACATGGAGCTACTTACCACGCTCGTCCGTAGCGGAGTAGATTTTCTGGATTCAATCATCGAAGTGAACAATTTTCCTTTTCCCGAAATCCGTGAGAACACACTCCGTACCCGGAAGATCGGTCTCGGGGTCATGGGTTTTGCGGAAGCGTTGATCTTTCTGGACATCCCCTATGAATCAGATGAAGCCCTTTCGTTTGCCGATCGCATCATGGCTCATATCCAAAAAGAGGCGAGGGGCAGATCCCATGAACTGGGTGAAGAGAAGGGACCCTTTTCAGCCATCGATAAAAGTATTTTTTCGGAGAACATGCGAAATGCGACAGTCACCACTGTTGCTCCGACCGGTTCCCTGCATATCATCGCCGATACCAGTAGCGGCATAGAACCCCTCTTCTCCCTCGCCTACACCCGAAAACTCAACGGCAAGATCCTGCAGTTCGTGAGTGACCCGGTCCTGGAGAAACTGGGGAAATTTGGATCCAAGAAGGAGATTGTCCGGCAGATCGAAAAGGAAGGATCGGCGCAGAATCTCAACATCCCCGATGAGATCAAAAATCTGCTCAAAACGGCACCGGAGATCTCACCCGAATTCCACGTCCGACTCCAGGCGGCAATACAGAAACACGTGGAGAATTCAGTATCCAAAACCATCAATCTCCCGGAAACTGCTACCGTGCAGCAGATAAAATCTATCTATACGCTGGCCCGGGATCTCAAATGCAAAGGCATCACTGTGTACCGTTATAACAGTAAGAAGGAACAGGTACTTTCGCGGGGTTGTGAGATCTGCAGAGTTGATTCCTGACGGTGATGCCAAAAAATAAATAAGGAGAATTAAAAGGTACATGTAATGAATGCAGGGATTTGCCCGACTTGTGGGCTGCCTAAAGAGCTGTGTATCTGTGAGGAAGTCGCAAAGGAGCAACAAAGGATTACCGTTAAAATCAACAGAAGACGGTACGGAAAAGAAGTCACCATCGTTGAGGGTCTTAACCCTGCGGATATCGACCTCGAAGATCTGGTAAAATTTTTGAAAAGCAAACTCGCCTGCGGAGGTACCATCAAAGATGGATCTATCGAGCTCCAGGGAAACCATCTCGAGCGGGTGAAAGAACTCCTGGTGGACAAAGGATTCAACATCGATAACGTGTCGTAGAAGGAATGAATCTGGTCTTGGATCGATAATGGTCACAGGCCGTAGAATTCATCTATTTTAGGCATAGGATTCATCGATCGGCCTATTGCGGTCTTCACTCTTCCTAATCAGAAGGGACGGTGGAACAAAGTTGACTTCCGTACCGCCATCCTCATTGGATTGAAGTAATTGAATCCGGAGTATGGCGCAAACAGTTCTGTCTTTACCTTATTATACGATCATTCCGGGTATATTTCCGTTAAAAAAAGTTTAGATGAAGAAGCGGAAGGTGATCCAGGCGATGGCGAGCATGAGCACGGAGTACTTTACTCCCGCCACCGCGTCTCCCTCACCCATCTGTCCGGCGACAAGACCGGAGAAGAAACCCTGGATCATGGCCGCATGGGAGAACAGGCGCTTGTAGAAGAAGATGTCCACCTCGCCAATGAACTGGCTCCCCGCCCCCGATGTCGCGGCAGCAGCACCGGCCTGGGCCATGGTGGTGAGGAACGTGCTCACCAGGATCGCGATCACAAACAAGAACACCATGAAGGAGACCAGCACTATCACCATGTAGATGAGCATGTTGTTCCGCCGCTCGGTCTTCAGGTTGAAGAACTCGTAGGTATCGGTAGCGGCGGCCCGTAGCACTTCACTTGCATCACCCCCGGCCTTGCTTGCTTTCGCAATCAGGTCGACACTGCGGATGGCCAGGGGGGTGCCTAAACGGTTCCCGAACCGGACGATCGCCTCCACGAAGGGGATGTTCCAGGACATCTCCGCATCCAGTTTCTTCACGTAGGGAGTGAGAGAACCATATTCCCCTGCTGAAACGATGTGCACCGCGTTGGGGAGGGTCATCCCGCTGTCATTCATCCCGGCCACATCGCGGAAGAAGTTCGGAAGGGCCTCTTCCAGGCTTCGGGTACGTGAGGCGTCCCGGAAATGAAGGACTGCGAGAGGGGTGAGGGCGACCAGAATCGAAATGATCATGACATCGTCAAACAGTGTGTTGGTGAACAGAGCCTCAAATCCGGATGTGGCGATGAGCACCGAGAAACCGATGATCAGGATCAGGAGGGCAACCGGTATAGAGACGATGAGAATATTGGTAGGCTGTTCCGTGAGTACCTTCAAGGGATTTTTAAGGAATCTGCCGAATCCCTCCCGAAGTCTTCGCTCATGGTCGAGTCGGTCGACAATATGCTGCTGCTCGTGCTCCAGTTCCTCCATCTCGGTTTTCGGCACCTCGGACTTGTTTTCCTCTCCCCGGTTCAGAACATCATTGAACACGTTCTTTAAGCTCATATATCACACCTCCGGGGTCATGGAACTAATCAGGATCACGAACATCACACTTCCAAAGGGTATGATCCCATAGATGATCACATAGAGGAAGAAAGGTTGGGCCTCTCCGGAAAGCATGGACATGATGGACTGAAGAATGATCAGGAACAGGGTACCTGCCACCAAGGCGGTCACGTACGATTCCGCGATCAGTCCCAGCGTCTCCAGGAAGATTTTCTGCTGCTGCCGGTTTTCCAGCGCGTACTGGCCGGCCTTGGTCCGGAAGTATTCGGTAAGGTTCCCACCACTGGAGATGCTCGCCATAGCGCCTTGGAGAAACTCCTTCATCCGCATGCTGGGGGTCAGGGTAGAGGTAATGCGAAGAGCATCGATGAGGTCTTTCCCGAAAATGTCGATCTCCCGGGCGATATACCGTGCTTCCACGGCACTCTCCCCGTAGATCGTGCTTTCTCCCAACAGTCGAAAGATCTCCGCCGGGGTGATCCCGGCGGTAGACATCGCAGTGATATAATTGATCGCATACGGAAGAGTGGCATCAATATTGCGCCGCCTTTCACCGGCAACGACATTGGGATAGATGGTGAATATGAAGTAGGTGATCCCCCCGAAGATCACCAGGGACAGGATCACCGCAGCCGAAGTTCCCACGATCATCTGGGTACTTGGGTCCGAAAATGTCCCCTGGAGGAAATCGGGCAGAGTCCCTCCGTACTTAATCATCGTGGGAAGCTCCAACAGGTAGGTGACTAGCCCAATCACCCCTGCCATCACCAGACCCACCACCACTGCGGTGATGATCGCGGTGGAGAGATACGCCTCGAACGGGGTCTTCATCCGTGCAGAGAGGAGGTTGTTCCGCAGGGAGGTGTACTGTTCTCTCTGCTGCTTGATCTGTTTACCCAGGAGATTGAAACAGAACCGCTGATAACTATTCATACAGATCGGACCTCACGACTTCCATCACCGATTCGGGATCACGGTAGTAGGAGATGAGCATCTTTGCCACATCACGATAGTGGCGGATCATCTTCACCCGCATCCATTCGAGCAGCTCCTGTCTGCGTTTCAGTTCCTCCCGCATCCGTGCTTCATTCCACCCCCGCTCTTCCATGATCTCCTCCAGGACGAAGGATTTTCCCGAGTATCGGATCTCGTCGCTGGCCGCATGCCACTTGAACACCTCGTTTGTGATCAGTTCGTTGGTCCGGGGATCGATATCCAGGATCTCGATGAGCTGCTTCATGCGACGGATCCGCTGTCCGCCGATTCGGGACTGTATCTGCACACTCACCAGATCGAGGGCCGACAGCATGTTTCGTGGTACATCGATGGGCGGGTTTTCCAAACGATGCACCACACTTGCCACCGAATCGGCGTGGATGGTGGAGTAGGTGACGTGGCCGGTACTCATGGCCTGGAAGAGGGTGAGTGCCTCCCGACCACGGACTTCACCGACCAGCAGATACTCGGGACGTTGTCGAAGGGCTGCCCGCAGCAGTTCGTACATATCGATCTCCCCTCTTCCTTCGGTATCGAAGGACTCCCTGGTCACGCTGGGAATCCAGTTCGGGTGGGGGAGCTTCAGTTCCCTTGTATCTTCGAGTGAAATGATCTTCGCGTTGGGGGGGATGAACAGCGATATCGCGTTGAGCGACGTGGTCTTCCCCGACGCAGTGCCTCCCGCAAAGATACAGGATTTCCCGCTCTCCACCGCCAGCCAGAAGAACGCGATGGATAGGGGGGAGAAGGTGCCCCACTCCACCAGGTCAGTGGGGGTGATGGGCTCGTCGCGGAATTTACGGATGGTGAACGTCGAACCGTGGGCAGTGACTTCCCTGCCCAGTGTCATCTGGATACGGGACCCATCGCTCATAGTCGCATCCAGCATGGGTTCGGCGATAGAGATGTACTTCCCTGCCCTCTGGGCGAGTTTGGTTACAAAGGAGT
>JAJRCO010000193.1 GCA_028678905.1 Methanomicrobiales archaeon | reverse complement strand
GGGGGGGAACTCTCTTCTCGAAACAGTCTCCTTCGGGAGGTATACCGCCCGAACGATCATCGAAGAGCTGCCAAAAATGGAAGCTCCGGATCCAGAACCTGTAGAAAAAACAATACAGGAATCCGAATCGATGATCACGGAATTGCTCGGTCGGGTCGAGGGGGAACTCCTGTACCCGGTGATGAGGGAAATGAAGGAGACGATGTCTTTGCACTTCGGCCTCTTTCGCGAGGAACAGGGAATGCAGAATGGTCTGGTAAAAATTAAGGCACTGCAGGTTCGTTTTTCCCGGGTGAGGGTCACCCACCGAGAGAGGGTATTCAACCAGGCCTTGATCCAGGCCCTGGAACTAAAGGGTATGCTTCTGCTCTGTGAAGTGGTCGCTCGCGGAGCTCTCGCCCGGAGAGAGAGCCGGGGCTCCCACGCCCGGACTGATTATCCAGCCCGGGATGACGAGCACTATCTCGCTCACACGGTTGCCCATCTGCAGGACGGCGGGATCAGGATTAGCTACGCACCGGTAACACTTGGTATGTTCGAACCAGGGGAGCGTGAGTACTGATGCGATTCAGGGTCTACCGTACAGAAACTGGAGGAGACCACCGATACGACACCTTCGAGCTGGATCCACCTTCGGGGATGACCGTGCTTGGTGCACTCTTCGAGATTCAGGAGAGATACGATGAATCCCTCGCTTTCCGCTATTCGTGCCGTGGAGCGGTCTGTGGAACCTGCGCCATGCTCATCAATCGGATTCCACGGCTGGCCTGCCGGACCCAGGTACATGCATTGGTGAAAGGCGAAGAACCGATCCATCTCGATTCCTTCCTGGCAATCGAACAGAAGGAGATCGACTGGGATCCCTCCACCGAGGTCCTGGTGGAACCAATGCCCCACCTCCCCGTTATCCGGGATCTGGTGGTGGACATGGATCACTTCTTCACATGCTACCGTCAGACCGATCCGGTATTCAGGGCTGCTGGACCCCTGCCGGAGGAAGAGCAGCCGATGGCACAGAAGGAGGTAGAGGCGCTGGAGATTTACACCGCCTGTATTCTTTGTGGAGCCTGTTTTGCCGCCTGTCCCGTGAATGGTCAGAATCTCCGGTACTGGGGTCCTGCTGCCCTGGCAAAACTCTATCGTTTCCATATCGATCCCCGTGAGGCAGGAGACGGTTCGCGTCTGGCCACCGCAGACGTACCGGATGGCTGGTGGGCCTGTGAATTCCATGGCAACTGCCACCGGGTTTGCCCGAAATACGTCCCCCCTAATGTGGCGATCGGAAAAGCCGAGAGGGAGCTACGTGAGAGAAAGAAAGAGAGTTAATGATCGCGAGATCATCACCAGGGTTGATGGGAGCAATCCATGAGGAAAA
The DNA here is from genome assembly GCA_028678905.1 of Methanomicrobiales archaeon. Taxonomy (GTDB): domain Archaea; phylum Halobacteriota; class Methanomicrobia; order Methanomicrobiales; family JACTUA01; genus JAJRCM01. The sequence goes on along the minus strand of JAJRCO010000193.1, from coordinate 2,713 downwards.
GTAGGAAATAAATATCGTTCGATAGTGTTTCAGACCCGCATAGGTATCCTGTAGTCTCCTGAAGAGTAATTTATAGAAATGGCTAGCTCAACACACATAAATAAGATGAAAATGCAGCGATTAGTATGATCGGCCCCGTCATTGGCATCATTCTTGCGATTATTGCAGCGATTCTCATTTACTTTTTCATCAAGAAGTTCGTAACCCTGGTGATCAACGCTATCGTGGGCATCATCATCCTTATTTTGCTGAATTTTTTCCATGTGATGAGTATTTTTGGATTCACCGACCTTCCCATCAGTATTACATCGGTGCTCATCTGTGCGATAGGCGGACTGCCTGGCGTGATCATCGTGATCATATTGACTATTTACGGGGTAACTTTACCATAATTCTCCTTCGACCGGCAGGGGACCTGATGAGACGAGGCAGAAATAGATCACTAGAAAATGGATTGATTTACAGGCCAGATAATGCCAGCAGAGAGTTTAAACCCCCTATATTCATGAAGAAAGAGAGAGAGAGCGCCATTATCACGGATCGCAGCATTCCAGGTTGTTCCTTATCCAGTTTTTCAAATTCGTCGAGTACCCGATGAATGATAGTGTCCATGGTATCTCCGTATCTGCCCAATCTGCGCAAGCGTTCTGCTGTTTCTCGAGAGACTGCAATAGTTATCCGGTCAGTCACAAGATCAACCTTCACGACCTAGCTGTCGGGAGAACCGTATTCCATGTTCAGGCTTTCATAGAGGTACACGATTCCCTGCATGATCTCCCGCATCTGATACTCGATCCGATCTATCCTTTTCGTGAGATCGATCAATCCTGCCTCCATCTGTAGCACCCTGATCACACATATCCTGTCCAGCTATTTAAACTATATTCATTGTATGCATTAGAGAAATCATGTGTAATGTATAGAATATAACTGATATCCGATCATCTCCTATCTACTGCAACCAGTTCCGGCAGAATGAGCGCTATTTTCACTCTTGGTATTCCGTGGGTCCCTAGTGCCCATGCCGATGTTTCGGGAATGCAGGAGCCGTTTCCACTTCAAATTCCCGCTGCGTTCCAAAGAAAGGATTGGCAACCTCCCTCAGGCGGGTACAAGGGTACAGTGCCCATAAACTGTCTTTCGAAAAGGGCATCTGAAAAACACACAAGACCTATTCGGCAGTGATTCCGAAAGAATAGACTTTCACGGACGGCGTGGGATATACCGCGAGATTCCTTAGAATCCAACACCATCTCAGGCATATTTTCTTTCATACCCTTATCATTGTCATACACATCAGCAAGAGACGCTTGGCATCTTTGCGTTCAACGGCCCAAGATACCATTAAGGATGAGAATTCCTGCTATCCAGATCGCATAAGCTCCGGCGATAGCGGAACCAAACGAAAACCGGTACATTAACAGATACAGGGCAAGGACGAAGAGAATGGTTGGTATCATAAAAGAAAACGAGGCCAGAGCCAGCTGCTGAGTGACCTGTGCACCGTTTTCGGCGTAAGTAAACAGGAACGCAATTGTGGTGATAATAGGTGCTGCGACCAGGATACCTCCATATTTCGGTTCCATGTAACGGGCAAGCCAGGTTATCCCGACCACCATCCCCCCGCCGACTGCGAATTTAAATACAGTATACAAGTATTCCGGCCAACTCATCCTCTTTCATATCCGCATGATCGCTCAAGCTATTTATGAGATATGGAAAACTAGCTGGCGGTGGAAGGTCTGGACGCTCTATTAATTCGGTCTTCGGGCCGAATAGCGGAAAATAAATGCTGGCGGATTATCCGCGAGCCAGGGTGCACTTACAGTTTGATCTTTCTAAACAAGAATGCCCCGATGACCGTGGTAGCAAGAGCAAACGACCCGAGGGCTACCACACTAGTTAAAGGATGAATCTGCGAAACTCCGGTCAGACCAAAGCGAATGCCCTCCACGCCATAGGTTAGTGGATCGAGCAATGTGATAGGGGCGATCCACGCTGGCAGGCTGCTGATGGGAAAGAGCGCCCCCGAGAGACCAAATATGGGGAAGACGACGAAGTTCATGATCAGCTGAAAACCGGTCATGTCCTCCATCCTGGACGCCATCGCGATCCCAAATGCGGTAAACGATATCCCCATCAGGGCCATAAATCCAAACGCGATAAGGAGGCCGACAGGGTTCGTCTGCAGACCGATGAAGAGTGAAAGCACCAGGATGATCATACCCTGAATGAACGCGGTCGAGGCCCCGCCTAGGGTCTGGCCGATCATGATCTCCAGACGAGAGACCGGTGCTACCAGAGTCTCTTTCAGGAACCCGAATTGTTTGTCCCATATGATCTGAATGCCCGAAAATATCGAAGTAAAAAGCACACTCATCGCAACAATTCCCGGGAGGAGGAACTGAATGTAGTTTTCCCCGAGACCTGGGATCTGCACGACAGAGTTCAGACCTACACCAAGAAAGATCAGGAAGAAGAGGGGCATGCTAATGCTCCCGATGATCCTGCTCTTTGAGCGGATGTACCGCTTCATATTCCGAAGCCAGATAGTATACACAATGTCCATGCTAGTGCCTCATCCTCATCTGGTACATGCGGATCATCTCTTTCTGGTCGGCTTCTTGTTCGCGGATGGTCTTTCCAGTAAAATAGAGGAATACATCTTCCAGGGTAGGCTTATGGATGGAAAGGTTGTCAATCCCGATCTGTT
>JAJRCO010000350.1 GCA_028678905.1 Methanomicrobiales archaeon | reverse complement strand
TCATGGTTCCCTTTCGGACCATGGGGGGAACCCGCTCCTTGAGATAGACACTGATTGTCTCCGCATCGAAGAACTGGTCGATGCCGAGGGGGGAGAAGTCGCCTATTTGTGGTTTAAGGTACTGGACATCCAGGCCTTTAGCCTTGGCCGCCTCTGCCTGGACCACATCGCTTGTGATGAACTTTGCCTGATACTGGATTGCCACGTTCCGTATCAGGGCATCGATCTCTCCCCCACTCGCGAGTTTTACCTGTTCCAGGTTCGGTCTTTCGCCCGCGAATTTGACCTCCACCAGGCCCTCCTGGGCCATTTTCTGCAATTCCTGGAGTTCGGTCAGGCCGCTGAATCCTATTTCGCGTCCCTGGTTTGCCTGGGCCTCTAATTCCGCAATGACCGGTTCCGGAATAACTATTGTTGCGCCCTTATATTCCCCAGATTTTATCATGGAGGTGATACGTCCATCTATTACTACGCTTGTATCGGGTACGATTATCATAAAATCTGACTCCTAGAGGGTTCAATTTATATCCCCGTTTTTTTATTTTATTACGATAAGAGAAGGCTTTTTGATAGTATATATTTTTGTTTGGAACCTCCGGAGCCATCTGATCCATCACCGCTGTCGCGAGTTCTTTTTGTGATGGAGGCAGGAATCGTAACAGGTCAGGGATGGTCGGAGGAAGCTGAAACGATATCGGGAGATGTCAGTCTCCTCATTTACGTTTCAAACAGGATGCGTAGTCAAGATCCTGGTGACAAAAAAAGGTTGCTGGAGTAGGGAGACAGGAATAATAGACCAGTCCCTAGTATCCATGGTCTTTTCTATACACCTTCGCGGGATCAAACACCGTTGGTGCGATCTCTTCCCCGTCCAGGGTCCGATAGAAACAGGAACGGTGCCCGGTATGACAGGCTGCCCCACCAACCTGTTCCACCTGATAAAGAAGACTGTCTCCATCGCAATCCACGAGAATATGGACCACCCGCTGTACATGTCCGCTCTCTTCACCTTTTTTCCAGATCTTCTTCCTGCTCCGGCTGAAGAAATGGGCAAAACCGGTGGTTCTGGTGAGCTGGACCGCCTCCTCATTTGCATAGGCGACCATCAGCACCTCTTCCGTCTGAAAGTCTTGCACCACTACCGGAATAAGCCCCCGGTCATACATGAGCTGCATATTTCCTGATCAGACTCCTGCCAGAAATTTTATGACGACATAAAGAATGTCTCCTGCCACCAGTGCGGAAAAAAATCCCGCGGTGATGGGGACGATGAAAGGGACCCCGTAGGAGATCCACACCTTTCCCGCTTTCCGGAACAGATCACATTCCTTTCTGTACTTTTCCGGGTTCATTCTGATATGTTTTGTGTACAGGCGGTCCTCGCCCCGGAACATGCGGATAAGTGACTCCCGGAAAGTGAGAAATCTGCGCGAGAGAACCCCATTCTCTTCCCTGATATCCTCCATCACAAACCCGTAATACTGCCCGATGCGATCTCCGGGAACGGGAAAGCCGAAGAACAGATACCGCAGGGGAGCATGATTACCCCTTGTCAGATTCCCAATAAAGATGACCAGAGGAGCGGCCAGGTTCAGGAGCACCGCGTTGGTGAGCACGGTAAAGGGGAAAAACTGGAACGGCGGTGTGGGGAGAAAGGTGGTGAGCGGGAACAGGGGAATCAGTGCCGCGATGAAGATCAAGGCCCAGGCATCAGCACCTCCGAACAGGCGAAAATAGGCGAAACCGTAGAAGAGTCCACAGAAGAGTGCCGAGATAAGAAGGTAACGAATGGCGGTGGCAGGATCAAGGAGGAGGAGACTGCCGTACAGGAACACCGCGAGGGGAATGCCGATGATGAGCATGGGATACCAGGTCTGGAATGGAACCCTTCTTTCACGGATATCCAGGATCGAGGCATACAGGAGGGTTATTCCGATGGCCAGAGCGCTGATCACGAGGGAGAGAATCATGAATATATATTATCTTTCGCAAGTTGTTTTTATTCTTGACGGTTTACGGTAAGTTTTTATAAATTGATATTGAAGGTTTTTATGAGTATATTTTGCGATAAGGTGATAACCGGTGATAGATATTCACGTTGATGAAGATGCATGCAACGGATGCGGTCTGTGCGTGAAAGACTGTCCTATGCATGTCTACGAGCTCCAGGACAGCACTGCCGTACCGGTAAAGGCGGGGGATTGCATGGGTTGTCTGTCCTGCCACGAGATTTGTCCCACGCAGGCGCTGGAGCACCGAGGGGTGTACCCCTCGCGGAGGCACTATATCGATCTACGGGTGTGCGAGATGCTCAAAAGGGTGATCTAGATGAGCGAGGGCACCATCGAACATATGAAGGAGTCGTTTCACACCGATACGATCTACCGATCGGAGGACGTCCCTCTGGGGTGCATCCCTCCCCCGGAGGAGCTGGAGGACACTCTTCATGGCCTGATGAAACTGAACGGACTCATCATCCGTTCCCTGGAAGAGATCGCGGGAAGGGGAGCGAACGCGGTCACCTACCGTGCGGGGAAAAAATTTGGCCACGAGGTGGCAAAATACTTCCGGAAGATTGACAATGTGGAAGAGGCGCTGGAGGAGCTCTCTCACATCCTACATGGCCAATACACTTTCGAGGCCTGGAAGCCTGCCGACCGGGCATCGTATGTGATCCAGGAAAATGGGACCACCTTCATCTACCTGGTCTTTCACGATTGCATCGTCCGCCAGACCCTGCGTAGAAACGGTCAGGAACAGGGGGGGCCTCTCTGTCAGACCCTATTCGGTTACGTGGTAGGAGCAATAGAGGAGATCACCGGCAAGCGGGCAAAGCTGGAGATTGTGCACACCGGCCCCAACGCCTGCCTGAAAAAGCTGATCCTGATGTAGGTGAATCGGATGAAGATTGCAATCGAAGAACTGGCGGGATGTTCGGGGTGCACGATCTCGGTGCTCGATCTGCACGAGCAGATTCTTTCCCTGATCCAGCAGGCGGAGATCGTCTACTCACCGGTCATCATGGACGTGAAAGAACCACCGGAGGGAATCGACATCGCTTTTGTTACCGGTGCGGTTCGGAATGAGGAGAATCAGGAGCGATTGAAAACTATTCGGAAGCGTTCCAAAAAGCTCGTGGCCCTGGGGACCTGTGCATGTTATGGCGGGATCTCCGGATTGTCCATGCTGTCCAATTCCGTTGACATCTTCCGGTGTGTGTACCAGGAGGTGGAGACGGGAAAGGCTGGAAATCCGCTACCCCAGGAGGTCCCCTCGTTTCTGTACCGGACATTCGCGGTGGGAGACATCGCAAAGGTGGATTACTATATCACCGGATGCCCTCCCAAGGAGAAGTACCTGCAGACGATCCTGCCCGCGCTGGTGAAAGGAGACACCGTCCAGCTCTCCAAGAAATCGGTCTGCTCGGAGTGCGATCGAGTCATGGGGTCGGTGGATAAGTGGCACCTGCGTCGCCGCCATGAAGGAATCCCCGACCGCGAACACTGTCTGCTCGGCCAGGGTTATCTCTGTCTGGGGTCGGTCACTTTCGGGAGATGCGGAGCGGCCTGCCCCCATCACAATATCCCCTGCCAGGGCTGCAACGGCCCGTCCCTGGACATTCTGCGGGAACCGTGCCGGGATATCTTCAATATGATGATCCGGCGCATCGCGGATCTCACCGGTATACCTCAGAAAAGCCTGGAGAAGGAGATGTATGACGTGGCGCACGTCATGTACCCCTACACTATCGGATCTCTGATTATGGAGGATAAAGAGATCTCTCATATACGGGATCTCATCAAGGAGGGGAGCAGCCAGTGACCCAGATATCGATCAATCCGGTTACCCGTATAGAAGGTCACGCCCAGGTTCTCATCGATCTCGACTCCACAGGGAATGTGCAGAAGGCCCACTTTAAAGTGGTAGAATTACGGGGATTTGAGAAATTTCTGGTCGGTGCGGCGGTAGAAGAGGCACCCCGCATCACTCCCCGTATCTGCGGCATCTGCCCCACCTCACACCACGTTGCCTCGGCGATGGCCCTCGATCAGATCTATGGGGTGGAGCCTCCCCCGACCGGGAAGGCATTGCGAGAGCTCCTGATGCTGGGACAATACATCCATTCCCATGCCCTGCATTTTTTCATGCTCGCGGCTCCGGATTACCTGATCGGGCACGAGGCCAGCCGGGGAGAACGCAATGTGCTCGGGCTGGTGAAGGTGAACCCTGATCTGGCGAAGAAGGCAATCGAAGTCAGAAAAACGGGGCAGCGGATCACCGAAGCTGTAGGAGGAAAACCCATCCACCCGGCAACAGCAGTCCCCGGTGGGATGTCTCATCATCTGGACGATGCACACAAATCTGCACTTTATGATATGGTGAAGGGATCTCTTGCTATCGCCAGGGACGGATGGGCGATCGCCCGGGAGCTGATGGAAAAAACCGATATCACTTTTGCTACCATAACGACTGGATTCATGGGACTCTCCAATCAGGGTACTTTCTCCTTCCAGGATGGGAGTGTACAGGTGATCGGAGCGGACAGGACGGCGATCGGTTCGTTCAGAGGGACTGAGTACCTGAATTATATCGAGGAATATAGCGAAGCATGGTCATACCTTAAGTTCTGCCGGAGGATTGGCGGAGAATATTATCGGGTCGGACCTCTTGCCCGACTCAACCTGGTGAACAGAATGGGAACTCCTTCCGCGGACGAAGCGCTCAAGGAGTACCGGGCAAAATTCGGCGAATTCGTACAGAGCACTCTCGCCTACAATATCGCCCGCTATATCGAATTTCTCTGGGCCTGCGAGCGCGCCCTCCAGCTCCTGGGAGACCCGATAGTCACCGGAGACAAAACCCGGATAGCGGTGGACACGGTCAAAAATCGGCGGGGAGTAGGCATTATCGAAGCACCGCGGGGAACTCTTATCCACGATTATACGGTCAGCGAGGGCGGGATCATCGAGAAGTGCAACCTGATCGTGGCCACTTGCCAGAACAACTACGCAATCGATCGGGGGGTGGAGCAAATCGCCCGAGGGGTCGTCGCCAACGGGACGCTTACCGAGAGTGGAACAAATCGTATCGAGATGGCTATCCGGGCGTACGATCCCTGCCTCTCCTGCGCCACCCACGCGCTGGGACAGATGCCGCTGCGTATACAGATAAATCAGAACCTTGAAGAGTGTCGACGATAAGGATTCATTCAGAGGGTAGTACGAGATGTTGAAACAGATTCTATCAGAATTTCTTCGCCTGGATGGTGTGTCGGCGGCGGTAGTGGTGGGCAGAGACGGGTTTGTCATTGAGAGTGCCATGTCCGGAAAAGTAGATATCGAGGCCCTGGGCGCGATGGCTTCTACGGGAGTAGGGACTTCCGAAGCGATGGGAACGGAGCTCGGAAAAGGCCAGCTCACCCAGATGCTAGTGGAACTACAGAACGGACCAATTCTGCTCTCCCCCTTATCGGTGGATGAGCTGATCGCCATCGTGGCCGATAATGGAGCGAACATCGGCCGGATCAGGTATGAACTGAAGAAGAACCGGGAACGGATCATTGCGGCGTTGTAAGTATGATTCTTCCCGAAGGATCGGTCATCGGTACCTTTTCCGGCACTCTGGATGAGATTCAGCCATTTATCCTGCCCCTAGTCGGGGTACTCTACGTGGTGGGGTCTCCCGGAGAGGGGTTTCTACTGATCGATAAGGGAAAGTTTGTGGCCTCCCTGTTTCGCACGAAAGCCTCGGAGATGAAAGGGAATGCGGCCTACGAACACCTGGTCGACGAACAAGCCCTAGACTTTGAGATGAGAAGGTATACGTCCGAGGAATTCCAGGGTGCCCGCGAGACCTGTGCAAAGGAAGGGCTCCTCATTGCCTATGACGAAAACGGGAAACCCTTGCGGAAGGTGGCGAGCGGAGAATGGAACCTGGATAAGATCAAGAAGCAGCCGGGGGTACTCGCCGTCTCCGCGTTCCACGAAGGTTTTGCAGTACATTCTACGGGGAACGCCGATTTCGAACAGGTGGCTGCGGTTGCCGAAGATCTCCTACGAACCGGAAAGAAGATCGCGGGAGATCTGGCCATCGAGCCCCTCCACCAGCTCATCCTGGAAACACCACACGGAAAGTTTATCATCGCTCCTTATGGAGATATTAACATCTGCATCTTTACCGAGGCAGAAGCGAATCTCGGCCTGATCCGCATGGCAATCCGTAATATACAATCGGAGATTGACTGATGCAGTTCCCCACGTGCAAGGCACCGGTAAAACGAGACAGAGTCCGCATTTCTTCGCTTTTCGATGAATTTGCGGTGTCAAAATTTACCGGGTACTGCAAGATCCTGATGGGGCGGGAAGAGCATATTCTGGCTTTACAGGAGGGAACGTATACACTGGCCGAATCAGGAACGGGAAAAGGTGCGGAGGCGTTTAAAGCAATCATCGAGCTGGGAAACAGTATGGGGAGTGCGGTTCTCTGCCCACTCACCGTCAAACAGTTCCAGGTGACTTTACTCTTCAACGCACCCTTCCGGATCGTCTTCTCCAGTGAACCCGGAGCGGGAGAGGAGAAGGAACAGCGGAGGGAACCGGCTGAACGTTCCCCGAGAGCGGAAATATCTCAGCCGGCTGCCCAGACAACTGCGCCGGTTACCCGGATCCATCCGGTCTCCATCCCCAGCACGGCGGGCAAAGCGAAGCGGGTGCGAAGCATCAAGATCACTGCCGAACTGAGAGATGAAAAAGACCGGAAACCGGTTCACGTGGCCCGATCCGGCGAGGGGGGGAGGGGGAAGAAGATTGATCAACTTACCCTTGAATCCATCAAAGAGCTCAAGGAGACATTCCAGGCAGATGCCGCAGATCTCCTCAGAGAGCTCCACATGGAGCACCTAATTCCGCCGGAAGAGAAGAATTCCAGGAAAAGCAACAGTGAAAACCGATAAATAGAAGAGACTAAAAAATTTAAGTTATTCGGTAACATCGACTGACATAAAGAGGGTTAAACAGATGATAAGGGCATATACAATGGCCTCCGGGAAGGGCGGGACTGGAAAAACAACAGTTACAGTAAATCTCGGCACTTCCCTTGCGCAACTGGGAAAAGAAACGTACATTCTCGATGCCGATATCGGTATGGCCAATATCGGCCTGATCCTGGGGCTGGAGGGTGTTCCCGTGACTCTGCACGAGGTTCTTGCCGGTAAAGCGAGCATCGACGATGCCATCTACGAGGGACCAAGCGGGGTAAAAGTGGTTCCAAGTGGCATTTCCCTCCAGGGATTCCAGCAGGCGAACCCGGAACGCATGCGGGATGTCATGAAGGCGCTTGTATCGAGATGTGAATTCCTCCTTATCGATGCCCCGGCCGGGATCAGCAAGGATGGGGTGGTTGCCCTCGCCATCGCGGATGAAGTCATTCTTGTGGTTAATCCTGAGCTCTCTTCCATGGCCGATGCCCTGAAAACCAAGATCCTGACCGAAATGGTGGGTGGAAAAGTATTTGGGGCCATTCTCAACCGGTCCGGCATGGAAAATACTGAACTGCGGAGACACAGTGTGGAGGATGTACTGGGCGTCCGGGTCATCGATATGATTCCGGAGGATACCAACGTGCGGCGGGCTGCCGCCTATAAAACTCCGGTGGTGCTGAAGTATCCGACCTCTGAAGCGGCACGGGCCTTCCGCAGAATCGCTGCGGACCTGGCAGGATACGAATATGCCGAAGAGAGTGAAAAAGTCAGAGAAGGATTTATTGAAAGACTGGCACGCACTCTCTTCGGAGGCGCGACCAGATAAGGAATTAATTCCCTAATTCAATATATGAAATTTTTCATTGCACACTTCTTTTGTATATCCCAAGACCAATGAAAATCTTTAATAATTTGGGAGGTAGGAGTTATTGTATGTAAAGAGTGTGAAATTTAAAGATATGGGTCATGACATCCCATCATAAATTCAAAAGCGCGGATTTGAAGAGATATGGATATTATCAAGATAATCGATGAGATACTCGGTGCATCGAGTTATGACAGCGACTACGATTTTCCCAGACTGCTTGAGCACGCAACCAGGAAGAAAATCAATGGAATAGCAGTATCAAGTGACAGAAACCAGAAATTTTTCGTCGTATTCTCGGGGGGTGAACCGGAAGGGGTCATCACCCATGACGAGAAGGGTACATTGTTCGGAGACAAGGCCGCGTACCTCATTGAAGGGTCGGAGAATTTCGAACTTTTTATCGTAAATCCTGAGATCACGAGCGCCCTGGCGTCGCGCTGCAGGGTATTTGATAAAACGCACGTGAAGAAACGCCTGGGGGAAAACCTGCCAAGCGTTGGAGGGAAAAAGAGGAGTATCGGGGTCCTCTGCGTCCAGATCCTCAAGGACGGCAAGCCCCAGAAAGGGGTGAGGGTATCTATCCGGCGAGGAAGACAGGAGCTTATGAATGACATGACAACTGTGGACGGGAAGGTATGTTTCAGACTGATAAACGGAAGGTACGACTGTATGGTCATCGATAGAGAGAATGAACTGTATCCATTTATGGTCGATTTCAAGGACCAGCATGCGGAAACGGAGATAGATATCGGAGGAAGAGGAGGAGAATAATATGGACGAGGAAAAAGAGAAGGGACTGAATTCTCTGCTTAAAAGACTGGGAAAAGTCGATTTTGAACCGGTGGTGAAAGAAGGGCCTAAGAAGGAGGCGCCGACCAAGGAAAAAGCACAACCTCTACCTCCGCCGGTGGTAAAGACAGAGGAAAGGATCTCGGAGACTCCCGCAAGGGAGGTCTCTTCGTCTGCTCCTGTTCGGGAGAAACCCTCTCAACCCTCGGAAGAGGCGACGATCAGCGACATCCTGAAAAGATTGAAAACCGATATCCCTGATGTTCCGCCTCCCGTGAAGGAACCGGTCCGGGTGCCTCCTACCTCTCCCGCCCCGGTGGAAAGACCTGCGGAAAGGACCAGAACCGTGGTTCATACCCCGGAAAAACCACAGAGTCCTCCTCCTTTGGAAACCCAGACTGCAGCCCCCTCCCGAGAAACGTTGAAACCTGTCCCATTCCCACCGGAAAGGCCAAAGGCGGTTTCCCCACCACCGCTTGACGAACCTTCTCCCCTAAACCTTTCGCCGGAACCCGCCCCAGTAGAAAGAAGTCCGGTGGACGTGCGATCAGCGAAGAAAACCCGCTGGTCAGAAGGAGGATCCGACGCTGAAGAACCCAAGGTGGTCACCGTAGACGAGATCAAAGATATCTCTGATCTTATCCTGCCCAAAGGGGCGACTTTTGAGATCGACGAGGTACACCTTCAGGGGAGGACCTCCCCGTTTGGTACCGGTGAGACTCTCGGAACTATACCCCGCGAGATCGACGATCTGTGGAAGGCGAGCCTTCCATCTACCACCCTGGGTGAGATCGGAGCGGAGGGAACCGAGGAAAAACGGAAGTCCCTCTTTGACGGATTCAAAAAGTTGAGCATCTCCAAGGTAATACGACCAGAAGCGGAAGAGTACAATCCAAAGATTCATGGACCTCTGGTCGATCTCTCCATGCGTCCCCAGTCAGGCATCGAAGAGGTCGAACTGTATCCGCTCAATGAACCCTATGCGTACGTCCGGATCCTCCTGGACAACAATACCCATGAATATACCTACCAGGTACTGGAGCCCGCGCTGAGCGTGGCGGAAAAGGACCTGTTACAGGAAATAAAGGAACGACTGTTTGAAACCCTGGACGTCAATACCAAGGATCTAACCAAGGAAAAAGCCCGAAAAGTTCTCCGCACCTCGACCGACGAAATCATCTTCGATTTCGGGATAAAGCTTACTCCCATCTCACGGGAGAAGATCCTGTATAATATCGAGAAGGAATTCATCGGGGACGGCCTTATCGACCCGATCATGCACGACAAGTATATCGAAGATATCTCCTGCGATGGGGTGAGAACGACCATCTTCGTGTACCATACCAGCTACGAAAACATCAAGACGAATCTGATGTATGAGGTCGCGGACGATCTGGACTCCTTTGTAACCAAACTCGCCCAGAGGGCAGGGAAGTACATCTCTATCGCCGAACCCATGCTGGATGCGACTATGAGCGATGGGTCCCGTATCCAGATGACACTGGGCAGGGAAGTCAC
>JAJRCO010000241.1 GCA_028678905.1 Methanomicrobiales archaeon | reverse complement strand
ACGGGGGACTACATTCGCCTCTTCCGCTTCCAGGGCACACGGCACGACACCGCCTATCAGGACCGACACACGGCTTACGAGCGATGGGGCTTCGGCAAGACGCCGATGCCCTACCACTGGAAAGATCTCCCCCGCGAACAATTGGGTGAAGGGATTGTGCTGCGCAGCTCGGAGAATGCCTCCACCGTTTTGATTACGTCCAGCCTGCGCGATATTTATATGGGTGACTACGTCGAACTGCTGGAGCCAGCACCTCCAGTGGAGATGAGGCCTGTGGCACCTCCAGCGCCGGCGAATCGTCCGCCTGCGCTTTCCTGCAGCGTAGACCGCGGCTCGGTGATGGCCGGCGAGCGCGTGCGCTTCACCGCGCAGGCCAGCGACCCGGATAACGACCGCCTCACTTTTACGTGGGCCGCGAGTGCCGGACAACTCTCCGGAACAACGGGTTCGTCAGTGAGCATGGACACGACAGGTCTTGCTCCCGGGCGTTACGCCGTCAACGGGCGAGTGAGTGACGGCATCAGTGCGCCCGTGGATTGCACGGTATACGTCACGGTGCAAGCGCCGGCGGCCGCGCCCCAGGCGCGGAAAATCGGCGAGTGTTATTTCACCGCGTCGAGTGCGCGCGTGGATAACGTCTGCAAACGCGTGCTGGATGACGCGGCGATTCGCTTGAAGAACGATCCGAGCGCAACCCTCGCGGTCATCGGATACTCCGATCCCGCCGAAAGCGCGGCAGCGAGGCTCGCGGCACAGCGCGGGAACAGCGTCCGGGATTACCTGGCGGCACAAGGCATCGCCAGCTCGCGAATTGACGTTCGTCCGGCCACGGGACAGGCCGGCGCGGGTGCGCAAAATCGCCGGATTGATTTGGTCTGGGTGCCGGCAGGCGCAACCTACTGACGCGCTGCCAGTCAATAGTTCAACCAAGAACGAATCGGCCCCGTCGCTTCCCTGCAGTTTCGGAGTGACGGGGCCTTTCCATTCTCTGGCGGAATTCAACCGGCTTTGGCGTGGCTTTGCGGGTGGAATTCCGCCTCGGAGAAAACTTCCGCTGTGAAGGCTTCAATGCGCGTCTCGGGGTCCTT
>JAJRCO010000176.1 GCA_028678905.1 Methanomicrobiales archaeon | reverse complement strand
TACCTGGATTGGCGTATTAACTCCTTTGCCTGGCCGCAAAACTTGCAGCGCCGGTAATATCTCCCCTGTCAGCCTTTGGCGTCATAAGCACCCATTTGCCCGCATCCTGAACAAAACTTGAACTTGTAGGTACTCCAATAGGCAATTTGTTCGGAAGCAATGCGCATGTTTTCAACCGTATCCTTGACTTTCCACGGCCTTTGAAAATTCGGGTATTGCCCGCTTTTGTCAGGAGTGAGAATTTGGGTCTGTCCCGTTTCCGGATTCTCGATTATGACATCCATCACACCACCGGAATCACAATTACTGCGTTTGCTTCGTTGGTATCAGTCACGGTCACGACGATTGACGTGCCAGTCGGAACGACACAGCATCCGGTATCAATTTGGGTCTGTGTCCTGACATCGATATAGCCGTCGTAGTTCAATGGGCCGAGTTGCGTGCCGGTATCGAGGACACCGATGCTTTCGATGCTGAGGTTCTTGGATTCAGAAACATAATCGGGCGCACCGGACCAAATCGTTCCATGGATGCCATTTTGACCGGCTACTTGCGCCGCGCATGAAACGGTCAAGCCGGAAGTCGGCCCGGTGGTACATCGTGACGTGTTGACCGACCATGTATTATTAACTGTCGCCGCGTCTGGATACGGATCAACGCCTGCGTGAGTCGGTGTCCCGCCGTAAGTTATTCCCATCGAGACGCTTCGATGAGTCGCATCAGCCGCGTCACCGATCGGATGGGCATAGGACGTGCTGGCAAGCCACGGCGGAATGTTATCATCCGAACCGCCTTCGGACGTGATGATATGGATGCCCAGGCAATCATACGCGCCCAAACGCACGTCCGCTGTCGCCTGAGTCGTGATCGGCTCTGCTCCCACACAAGTACTGCCGCCCGGCTGATTGGTTGCGACATATCGCAAATTCGGTCTAAAAAACCCGACATCGCCCGCGCCCGTAGGGTCTGGATGGATGGTTATCTCGGCGCTGAATACATCGAGAATCGTGAGGATACCGCCGGTCGAAATCCAACTATAAGGCGGCACCCCACCGGATACAGTTATGATTAGATGATGCTGATCTTGCCCGAAGGCGCAGCTTAATTGAGGCAAGGATAGACCGTAGGTAATCGGCGTGATTGGGCCGCATGGCGGGTTGTCGCATACCTGCGGTTCGCCGCAGTAGTCGGCTACTTCGCCGCCGCCGCTAAAGCCCGTCCATCCTACAGGTAGAACAATACTCATACTTTTTTGAACAACATCAAATGAGAGTCTTTTGCCAAAACTGTCGCCGTCGCGTTGGTCGCGTTTTGCGCAAATTGAAATGTGATATTGCCGGCTGTTGATCCGACT
>JAJRCO010000225.1 GCA_028678905.1 Methanomicrobiales archaeon | reverse complement strand
TACATGCGGATCATCTCTTTCTGGTCGGCTTCTTGTTCGCGGATGGTCTTTCCAGTAAAATAGAGGAATACATCTTCCAGGGTAGGCTTATGGATGGAAAGGTTGTCAATCCCGATCTGTTTCTGCTGTAACAAGGTCACGATCGTACTGACATGCTGTTCTGCGTTTTCCAGGCTGATGGTTACCTGCCCATCGTGTTGTTCCAGATGGGAGACCCAGGGTTCGTTCAGGACTGTTACAATCGTTTCGGGATCCGGCGATTTAATGGTGATTACATCCCCGCCGATTCCGTTCTTCAGATTCTGCGGGGTGTCCAGAGCAATGATCTTTCCATGGTCAATGATGGCGACCCGATTGCACAGTCGGTCCGCCTCTTCCATGTAATGCGTGGTCAGGATGATCGTAATCCCCTTTTCTCGATTCAAGGTGGCGATGTACTTCCAAAGAAGGTTCCGTGTCTGGGGGTCCAGCCCCAGAGTGGGTTCGTCCAGAAAGAGGACCGACGGATGATGGAGAAGACCTCGTGCGATCTCAAGTCGGCGGCGCATCCCCCCTGAGAAAGTCTTGACGATGTCGTCTTTGCGGTCCTCCAGACTAACCAACCGCAACAACTCAGTGATCCGTTCCTGGCGAATTTCGCTGGGAATCCGGTACAACCGCCCATGAAAATCCATGTTTTCCCAGGCAGTGAGTTCTTCGTCAAGACTCTGATCCTGGAATACAATGCCTATGGACCTTCGCACGCCGTCTTCGTCCTGCGTGATATCAATTCCATTCACTGTCGCCGTACCAGAGGTGGGTTTGAGCATCGTAGCAAGCATAGAGAGAGTGGTAGTCTTTCCGGCTCCGTTCGGTCCCAGGAGGCCAAAGATCTCGCCCTGCTCGATTTCAAAGGAAATATGATCGACCGCGATGAGATTGTTAAATCGTTTTGTAAGCTGGTCTACGTGGATTGCTGCGGCCATGTTTGAGTCAGTTCTTTCAATTCGATGAGGCATGTTTCGAGTATCTGCACAGCTTTTTCCTCGTTCGCCAAAGGAAGCTCCTCTAGGGTGGTCTCTAGCGTCAGAAGAAGGTCCCGTGGCGCGATCTTTTCGCCCTGGAAGATATCGTATATCAGGCTCTTGTAGAGAATCATCTTCCGGTGAGATTCCCGACCCTGTGTTTTTATCCGTAATAGTGTCTCCTCTCCAATTTTTGTCAATCGGTAAATCTTTCTGGAGCGCTGATCTGCAGTCTGCACAATGAGCTGATCCGTTTCCATCTGATGGAGCAATGGATACATCGTTCCCTTGCTGGGAGTCCAGAGTCCGTGCGTCTTTTCGCTGATCTCCTTCAACAGGCGATACCCGGATTTGGGGTCCCGCTGCAGTGAGTGGAGGATGAACAGTGCGAGCAGACTCCGCCTTTTGTCGTCTTGCGATCCGAATCTGAACAGGCTGGTCATGATGATAGTCCGATTTCGAACTATCCTCTTAGATTGGAGCGGTAGCCTTTAAAGTTGAGGGCGGTGACAGAAAGTATTCAGGAGGAACTGGTCCTGCGTAGAGATAACCGGCAGCCGTGCGGCCACCCGCCTAGAATATCTAAGAATTCGGTAGGATGGGAGCACCGATTAAGGGTCATGCAACAGATTCATAGTTCATCGGATCACTACGAATAGACTTTGATGGTGTCGAAAAGAATAAGACCGATTTATGATGGAACCGAATAGAGATAGGTTGATTTCTTTCAGGTCCGAAATCATCCATAATCTACAGACCCAGAAAAAACAGGCATCCACAAACTTATAAACCAGTCTGTCCGTTAGAATCGTACCCGCATGCCCCTCAAAAAAGAACTGACGCTCTTCGATCTCACCAATATCGTGATCGGTTCGATTGTCGGAGCAGATATCTATATCGCCTCTGCCCTAACCGGCGGGTTACTCGGACCGTTTGCTATCTTTGTCTGGGTGATCGCAGGTGCTATGGCCGCCTGTCTGGCACTGGTTTTTGCTTATTGCAGTTACTACATTCCCCGGGTAGGTGGGCCCTTCGCCTTTGTCTCTGCGGCATTCGACGACTTCTTCGGCTTCCTGACGGGCTGGAGTCTGTGGATCGCCGAGATGCTGGCTCTTCCCGTATTCGCCATTGCCTTTGTGCAATACCTTCACTTCCTGGTTCCCCTGGGCATGATGGAGGAGATCGCAGTGAAAGGGCTTTTTCTCTTTACCCTGACCGCAGTGAACATTCGTGGGGTGAAGGCAGCCGGCAGGGTAAACGATATCCTCACGATAATCAAGCTCTCCCCATTACTGATACTCATCATTGCCGGATTCGTCTTTTTCCTGCGGGAACCAGGTGTAGTCGTCCAGAATTATACTCCTCTTCTACCCTTGGGCCTGGATAACTTTGGTGCCGCCCTCGTCCTGATCTTCTGGGCGTATGTAGGATTCGAACTCGGAACACTTCCTGCTGCAGAGGTTCGGGATCCCAGAAAAACGATTCCTAAAGCTATCCTTCTGGGAATGACCGTGGTGACCATCTTTTATCTCTCCACCAATTTCATCGTCTACGGGGCGATCAACTGGATGGATCTCGAACAGTCTTCCACTCCGCTGGTGCTCGTGGGAAGCGTGCTGCTTGGAACCGCAGGGGCAGTCATGATGGGTATCGGAGCCCTTGTTTCCGTATCCGGATCTGATGAATCCGGGATCCTGGGAACGGCACGCCTATCCTACGCAATGGCCATCGATGGATTGTTTCCCCGCATTTTCACCCGGGTACATCCCCGGTTCGGGACTCCCTCGAATGCGCTAGCCATCCAGGGCTTCTTCGCGTTTGTCCTCTCTTTATTTTCAGGCATCCGTGAACTTATCTCCTTCTCCGTCTTCAACCTTGCATTTGCCTTTCTTTTGACCTGCCTCGCACTTCTGGTACTCCGGAAAGAGGGGGAGAGAAGACTGCCCGGACAGCATATTCTGCCTATTATCGGGGCCTTGATCTGCGTGTATCTGCTCATCTCCACTTCAGTTTTTGATAAAATCGCGGGTACCATGCTAGTCCTCGCCGGTATCCCTCTCTATGTATTCTTTTCCCCCAAGGTAGAGATCGGTACGATGAAGGAATTTTTCTTCTCCGAAGAGGCAGTTTTTTCCAGACGCCTCCAGAGAGAGGAACGGTTTCTTGCTAACTTCATCCGGCTATTATATCGGGCATATATTTGGTTGAGGGGCCGTAGATCCAGCCAGTGATCATACGACACCAGCAGGAAAAATCTTGTGTCGGTCAGGAGATTAGATTACATTCTATGTTTCTCCTTCACCCCCATATAAGTGTAGACAAAATATGCGAGTGCCAATTCCTTCTCTCCACCGTTTCACCCTTTTTTGTTCGTTCGGAAAGATAACATTTATACCCTGCTCTCGGGAGAGCTGTATTTGAGTTTCTTCTATGGAGCAGCTCGATTCGTATTATCAGTACTACAAAAATGTTGATGGCACCATTCTAATCGAGATAAAACTGCAGGAGATCATGCAAATTTACGATTCCCTCGACCCTTCACCTTTCTATCAGAAGGTACTTGACCGGAACGCCGAGGAATATATCACTGAAGCGGTGATGGATTTTCCTGCGCACATCCTGCTTAAACTGGTGGTGTATCTTCCTGAAAAAGAGATGCAGAAAGAGGCTGCCCGCGAACTTGACCAGGCAATTCATAATCATTTCAAGTATAAAACAAATCAGACTCAGAGAGAACTGCGAGAGAAATTTATGGGAGGGAGGATGGCTCTTATCATTGGAGTCGTGTTCCTCGCTTCCACTCTCGCCGCCAATATCGCTATTGCCTCCCAACCGGATAATGTAATCAATCAGGTCATCCGATCCAGTCTACTGATCATCGGGTGGGTGGCGATGTGGCAGCCAGTAAATACCTTCCTTTACGAATGGTGGCCGATCCGAAGAAAAATTAAGGTATACCGGAAGATCGGGTCTATGGAGGTTTCAATCGTCCCTTACTAAATAAGAACCAATCGATCACCCTCTGACCAACTTGAAACCCATGTCTGTTCCCATATGTAGACCATACCCGAGGCCGATGAGAAGCACTGCCATCGGTTCGAGATAGCGGGCGCATTTCAGGGGTCCGACGTCCAGAGAATCAAAACCTAGATCGTGTGCGAGATCCATGACCGTTGCTTTGGCTTTCGCATCATCGCCGGCGATAAATGCAGTAAGGACGGTATTCCCTACTTTTCCGGTACTCTGGTTCTGTGCAAAGACCGTGTTGAAGGCCTTGACCACCTTCGAACGGGGAAGGAGTTTCTGGAGTTCCTCGGCTCCTGAAGTGGTCAATCCGATGGCAAGACCCATGTTCTTATCCAGGGCGTTGGTGACATCAATTAAAACTTTGCCATCGGCAGCATTCCCGATAGTTTGAGCCGCATCTTTCACCCCAGAAAAAGGTACCGCAAGAATGATCACGTCTCCAAAGTGCGCAGCTTCCTGTACCGGTTCACTCGGGTCTCGATGACCGTACCTGACCTGATGTCCTTCCCGCTGCAGACCGCTGCCCAGGGCGGTTCCCACATTTCCCTTACCGATAATTCCGATTTTCATAAGCACTCCTCGTTAGAAGAGGGTGATAATCCAAGGACCCCTATAAAAACCTAACTCCGTGACTGCTGCATCGGTGAAAAAAAAGGGATCCTACTCCGGCGGCACCCCAAAGAACAAACGGATGCAGATTATCTTCCCGAGGACATATATCCTGCAAGACCCTTTCGAATGAACCCGCATCCAACAATGCACGTTCCCGATATGTTCCTGATAGAGCAAACCCGAGAAGATTGACTTTTTTTTCCTGTCCTCCAAAAATAATATTAACTAT
This sequence comes from Methanomicrobiales archaeon, assembly GCA_028678905.1. Taxonomy (GTDB): domain Archaea; phylum Halobacteriota; class Methanomicrobia; order Methanomicrobiales; family JACTUA01; genus JAJRCM01. Next base: position 4,105 of record JAJRCO010000225.1, on the reverse strand, counting down.
AACGTGCGCAGGAAGGTCGCATGAAATGCAAAGGCCCTAAAATTCTACTATTCCTCTTGGTTTTTGGTCTGATCACGCTGATTGTACCAGTCGCAGCACATCCGGCTTCTGACCTCACTCTCTCTTATAATAACTCCACAAATGAACTGCAGGTAACGTTCACCCACCAGGTGGAGAATCCGGCAACCCACTACATTAAGGAGGTAGACGTAGAGTCCCTGGGATCAGGGCGAATTCTCCAGAGGACATACACATCCCAGCCTACCAATGGTACGTTCACTTACACCTACCAGCTGGCGATTGCTGCGGGAACCCAGATTACTGTGAGCGGGGAATGCAATCTTGGTGGGGAGATCCACCGGACCCTGGTGATCGGACGGGTTCCCACCACGACTACCACTACGACTGAAACCATGACCGTGACAGAGACCACGACAACGGCGACGACAACCACGGTTCCCCCAACCACCCAGGCTCCCGGGTTCACCGGGCTTCTGACCGCCCTCGCCCTGGGAGGGATCGCACTGGCCCTCTATCGCCACCGGTAGAGATCCATTCCCTCTTTTCGCATACTTTCTTCGGACAGTACGAACAGAAACGAATTGCATGCATGACAGGTAGTGAATTAAAAAAATAGATTTGAAATGGTAGGAGACCAAATCATTCCTGAATTTCAGGTCCTTTTCGATTCCCTCGGAATGCCCAGGTCAAAAGTTTAGATTATCGTCATGATCTCTCCACCTATGAACAGAAGATTTGCACCAAATATCACTTCCATGACAACTCCAGAATCCCGAGGCTGGCGATACCAGATCCGCCCAATTCATCATTATCGGGCCGTTATCGCTCTCACGATGAAATTGATGACCCCATAGATCAGGATACCCCCGAGGGGGAATTCGCATCTACGAGGTTATTTCTCCGACGGAATAGGAGAATCTGAATGCTGAAGTTTCCTCTATCCGGGATGCATAGAAATATGGAATTACCGGATTGTTGACCCCACCGGCTCATCGAGTCGGATCTTTCCCCTGACCAGGCTGGCAATAACCCCGAACACACTTAGAACGAACAGAATTAAAAACACTGCTTGAACACCACTAAGGAATCGAGGATAGATTTCAGGAGTGACTTCCACTCTGCCCATCGCCAGGGAAAAGATCATCATTGCGACGGCCATGCTCGCCAGCTGGCCGATAGCCCGCATAGTCGCCACCATGCTTGATGCGACCCCATAATATTGGGGGGCGACCGATGACATGATCGCGTTTGTATTGGGGGAAGAGAAGAGTGCGTACCCGAACCCCATCAGGATGAGCACCATGACGATGAAGACCAGGGACATGTGATCGGAAAGGAACGAAAAGATCAGGAGACCCGCGGCAGTCAGCGCCATGCCGACACTCGCGACCACCCGAGGTTCGATACGATCGGAGAGTCGGCCCGCCGAGGGGGAGAGGATACTCTGAACGACTGGCTGGGCGACCAGGATCACCCCCGCCATCTCCGGAGAGAGTCCCCGGGTATACTGAAGGTACAACGAGAGAAGAAAGGCGACCGCGTAGGTCGATGCGTAATTGATCAACGCCGCCAGATTAGAGAAGGTAAAAGTTACGTTGTGCCGGAAAACCCGAAGGTCAAGGACCGGACTTCCGCAGCGGGATTCCCACCGGAGAAATGCCAAAAACACCGTTACCCCGAGGACCATCCATGCACCAGCAACAAGATCGGGAATCAAGGTCATACCGTACATGACACCAAACAGGGAGATCGCATAGAGAGCCGAGCCGGTGATGTCGAAAGATGCCCCCCGGGCATCGATCCATTCCTCCTCCACATAGCGGACCGTGAGCCATAGCACGATCAGACCCGGGGGGACCACGACCAGGAAAATGCTGCGCCACCCCAAGAATCCGGTCAGAATACCCCCGATGAATGGTCCCATGGAGAGCCCCCCGTACACGGATGCTAGGGTGATTCCCAGTGCCCAACCCCGCCGGTCGGCAGGGAAAACCGCGGTCAGGATTGCGACCGAGGTGGTGAAGATCATCGCCCCTCCGGCACCCTGGATGATGCGGAAAATGATCAGCGAAATCGCGGACCAGGCAAATGCAGAAAACAGAGATCCTATTGTTAGAAAGGCGATTCCGAGGATAAATAAGCGTTTACGCCCATAGATATCTGCAACCCGTCCTAGAGGTACGATCCATATAGCGGTAGAAAGGATGTAGCTCGACATCACCCAGCCTAGTAAGATCGCATCCAGAGAAAACTCACGTCCGATGACCGGTAGGGCTACCGTAATCGAAGAGGTCAGGTACGGAACAAAGAATGAAGCCAGCGTCGCAAGAATGAGGATCAGACGCTCCTTCTTTCCCATTACTGGCATCTGGTAAGCATAGATCTGCCAAACAATAAGAGATGACTAATTGTTGTTATCACTTAAACCTCGTGGTGCAGTGGATTAACCTATCAGATCGTGGCTTGCACTCTGCACATCCATGTATTTTATAGGTTCACGGGCAGATGCTGGGACGCCCATGTATACAGAATATCGCCGTTATACTCTATCTATCCTGGAGAGCGAGGAACTTCTTACCTCTATCGTATTGTTCGATATTTCCCTTGCGGAAAGCCGGACAAAAATCTGCCTGGAACTGCTGGAGGAGGGTGTGAAACAGGCAGAGAAGATATAAAATTACCGACATGATGGCCTTGTAGAATTCCTCAATGAGGACAAAACATAGTCCCCTTTTTATGAATCGTCCTAGGTTATAGACGATTATCCGAACCTTGATCTCCTTCACCTGATTCCGGTACTTCCTCGACCGCACGTTCTCTCCATAGCTCCGTTTCAGGACGGAGAAGGTGGTCTCCACGAGGTTTCTCCGATGGTAGAGTTTCTCATCAAAGGACCGGGCGAGTTCCCTCCGGTACTTTCCTCCGATCCGCTTCCTCTTCCTGTTCCGGACCGGAATGACGGAGTATGCCTCAAGCTGCTCCCGGATCTGGCGATGAAGACTTTCGGCATCGTACCCCTTGTCCAGGACATAGGTTTCAGACCTCCGGATGCGGTGACACCGCCGTAGGAGCGTTCGGGCATAGACGATATCATGGGTGAAATTCCTGGATACCCGGACCCCGGTGATCACCTGTTTACCGGTATCTACCGCGACCGAGGTCTTGAGATAGCTCCGCCAGGTGGCTCCGGTCCTCCAGGTGTAATAGGAGCTGGCATAGGAGCTGGTGATCCCGGAGGAATCGATGGCGGTAACCGGGATCACCTCACCCCGGAGATAGAAGAGGTGGATCACCTTCTTGAGAATAATATCGAGGTAGATCGACCGGATACGTTGCAAGAATTTCTGCAAGGTGGTGAAGTGAGGGATCTCCTCCAGCTGCAGAATATCCCTGATTCCGGTCATCACCTCCAGGAGATCGACGATACCCCGGTAATCCATCCTCAGGATCTCTTTCAACAGGATCAGGGCCAGATGCTGGTGCTGAGTGTAGGTTCTTCGGGAATATTTACAGGAATAGAGAGGAATCCGGGAGCTCCGAACCACCGACAGAAGAGTCTCCAGTAGTCTGATATACTTGTTCGACGACCTTAGTCTCGGCTCCTTGTTGGTTATTGGCATATAATAACAAGGGGCCGGCGTACCTTAGCTCTTTCGGTTGAATCTAAGAAAATTGAAGGTTTTGAGGTTTTCTACAGAGCCCGACATGATCTCGATATATCATTCTTGCCGGGCGATGCGGGATGCACCGAATGACGCGAAAGCATTCAATCGGCCCAAGAGAGACTGATCAATCCTCCTTATCAAAAACACCCTCCTTGATACCTGATGGTTAATTGTTATTATGTGTTAGATAAGCAAAATATCAACTTTAAATGAGTATATCCAAGAAATTAAAAGAAAAAATAATTTTCGATGACAAGCAATATTTAAATATGTTAATGGAAAATCTAGATCTACAGAGTAATCAACATACTATTTCATATCTCCCGATTGGGTGCTTTTCATGAATCTTACACGCAAAATCGGGTCTCTCAACGGGGAGATGCACCGCCAGCAGATAGAAGTCCTGCAACAATACTGTA
>JAJRCO010000190.1 GCA_028678905.1 Methanomicrobiales archaeon | reverse complement strand
TTGTCACGGACAAAATAGACAGTCCGTGTTCCTTCGTTCTCCCGCCGGAATCCAACGGTGATTAAGGCATGGTCATTCTGACGGGTAAACTTGAGTGCATTGGAGAGGAGGTTGTAATACACTTGCCTGAGCAGGGAAGGATCCGCGGAGCAGGAGGGGAGGTCCTCGATGGTGACCTCCACCTGCCGATCTTTCATCTCGCCCGTGAGCTCTTCCAGTGCCTCGTGCGCGATGGTTGTCGGAGAAAGCGGGATCCGGTTCAGGTCGACACGGCCCATCCGGGAAAAGTTGAGGAGTGCATCGATCAGCAGGGCCATCTGTTGGGCGCTCTTCCGCACCAGCTCTAGATACCTCCGGTCGTCAGAGGTCAGCCGTTCATTGTGCTCTTCCAGCAGGATGCGCGAGTACCCATCGATGGCCCGGAGGGGAGACCGAAGGTCGTGAGAGACAGAATAACTGAAAGACTCCAGCTCCCGGTTTGCTGCCGCAAGGGCCGAGGTCCGTTCGGTGACCCTCTGCTCCAGTTCGCTGTACAGTTTTTTCAACTCTTCCTCAGCCAGTACACGCGGGGTAATGTCCCGCCCCACCGACTGATATTCGATCAAATTATTCGCCACATCGAAGATTGCCCGATCGTTCCATTGCTGCCAGCGAATTTCGCCGTTCGGCATGATAATTCGGTGTTCGATGGTGGCAAAGGGGCTCCTTGGGGTCAGGGATTTGAAATGCCCTCTGACCTTTTGTTGATCTTCAGGAGGAATGTTGGGAGAGAATTTTCTTCCGATAATGTCATCGCATTTCACTCCGAAATAGCGGCAATACGCTTCGTTTACAAAGATATGAGTCCCATCAGGCTGGAAGCGAGTAATGAATTCACTCTGGCTCTCCACCACCGCCCGGTAGCGTTCCTCCTGATGACGCAGATTATTTTCACTCACCTGAAGCCGCTGGATCGTCCCCTTCAATTTTTCGACCATGGCATTGATGCTCTGTTCCAGCTCGTCAAATTCCGAGCTCACCGTAGGAGAAATGCTGTGGTCTAGATCGCCTTTCGCGATGGCATCTACATCATGCACGATATCGCCAATGGGGCTGGTGAGCCGTTTTGCCACAAAGAACGCAAATCCGGACGCGAGCAGAAGTGCGAAGACAGCGACCAGAAGATGGAAAATGATTAGATTCTGCAGTGCAGCCTGGATAATGGTTGTATCGTAGGTCAGTTCCAGGACCAGACTCATATCTGCGGCGTAGTCTTCATCCGTCAGATCGATGAACAGGTACTTGACTGTAGTTCCTCCTTCGGAGGGAAGGGCCATGCTCTCCCGACGGGTAAGCACCGCATCCAGGATGGAGGACAGATTTTCCCCAGGCACATAACTGCGGTTACCCACGAGCCGCTTCGCCGTCGTAAAGGTTCGGACTTGCTTGAGGTAAGGATTGAACTGCTGAATCTCTTTCACGGCATCGCTGTATTTCAACTGTTTTCGTTCATTGGCGAACACACTCTCAGTGAGCCCCAGTTCCAGCACATATTGATGGTCCGGGGTGGGCATGTACGCGTATTTCCGTAGATTGCCTGTGGTCGCTTCCTGCACTACCCGGTCAGGGAAGAATCCTTCGGAAAGCCGGATTTTGGTCAGATATTCATAAAAATAGGGAATCGACGTTTTGAAATCCAGACCTTTATCCGGGGCATAGGTGGTATATTCCACCACTCCCGAGGAATTGATTAGATAGAGATCCATCGCAGAAGAAGGTGTCAGTGTATCGGAAGCATTCTTTTCTGCGGCTGAGATGTGGGTGGCCAGTTTGGTCACGATGGTTCTCTGGATCTCCTCTTTCACTGCCGGAAGATCCATCTGGCTCGGATTCTGCCCCGTACGGTTATATTCGTTCATGAACAGGACGAACGCCTGATCCATCTGCCGGTTGAGGGTATCATCGAACATCTTGAGGCCGGTATCGATGGTGCGGAACGAGGTATCCAGCTGATTCTCAGTCTGCTCCCGCAGTACCCTTTCATTCTCGGCCATGATCGTCTCCGCATTGAGATAATCGACAATGGTAATACCAATGACCAGAACGAGGATAATCGCGAAGATGGAGATGAGAACGTAGTAGGAGAAAGGAAGGTGCCCGGAGCTCCTCGGAGGTCTTGTGTTCATTAAAAACCCTTGTTATACCGGATGTTGAAGAACAAGGGAGTATTAGATCTGACAGTATAAATAGTGTCACCGCACGGATATCGTCGGTAAGCTTAAAGACTCATCAAAGAGAGATCCCCTGTATCTATGCGACCCGATCAGGAGAAATTCGATAAAATAAAGAGAATATTAAAAACTAATCCAAAGGGCTGCACCATCATGGAGCTGTCCCGAAAGCTGAACACCAACCGCAATTCTGTGGCGAAATATCTGGAGATGCTCCTGGTTTCCGGTCAGGTGGAGGTGGAAACCTTCGGGACCGCAAAAGTGTTTGTCCTCTCCCAGCGGCTCCCGATCTCCACGCTATTGGATCTCACCACCGATCTAATCGTGGTGCTCGATAGCAATCTGAAGATCGTGCAAACCAACGACAATTTTCTCACCTTCTTCGGGAAAGAGCGAAAGGACCTGACCGGAACACCTCTTCTGGGACATGACCTTCCTCCTGTCAGTCTCCTCCCCCTTGAATCCATCCTCTGGGAGGTGTCGCAGAAAGGGGAGCTGGTTAAGGAGCTATCCTTTTTAAAGGGAGGACGAGAATTCTTCTTCCGCATCAAATTCGTGCCTTCGGTGTTTGACCACGGGGGAAAGGGAATCACCCTTCTCATGGAGGATGTTACCCTGCAGAAGAGCTACGAGCGGAATCTTCAGGTCAGTGAAGCACGGTACCGGGCCGTGGTGGAGGATCAGACAGAGCTCATCTGCAGGAGACGTGCCGATGGGAGCATCACCTTTGTAAACGATGCCTTCTGCCGATATTTTCATAAGAAGGGAGAAGACCTGGTCGGCAGGAAATTCGATCCCGCCCTGCCTGGAGACGAAAGAGAGGAAATCCTCTCCCGCTCAACCCCCACCCGGGAGAACCCCGTAGCCGCCTATGAGCAACAGGTCCTGGTTTCGCCGGATTCAGTCCGGGCTCTCCTGTGGACCGAGCATGCTCTTTTCGACACCAGAGGGGCGATCAGCGAGTATCAGGCGGTAGGAAGGGATATCACCGAGAGAAAGGAAACGGAGCGGGAATTGAGAATCCGCGATATTGCTTTTGCATCTTCCATCAACGGGATGGCCATCGTAACACCGGATGGAATGTTCAGTTATGTAAACCAGGCCTTCCTTGATCTCCTCCAGATCGCTGGGGATCAAGTAATCGGAAAGAGTTTCCGGGAGTTGTTGGCTGATTATGACATCACGCCAGATATAAAAACGTTACTGGGTGAGATGCAGAGCAATGGTAGCTGGTTTGGGGAGGTGCGGTTCAAAAAATCCGGGGGGCCGCTAACCCACCTACTGGTCTCCCTTACAAGAGTGTATGAGGAGACCGGTAACTTCCTGTGCGTGTTTGTCTCTCTTATCGACATCACCGGCCAGAAGCTTCTGGAAGAGGCGTTTAAAAATACGTTCGAGAAACTCCAGGACACCATCGAATTCTTCCCTGACCCGACCTTTATTGTGGATCGGAGCAGGAAGGTGGTGGCCTGGAACCGGGCGATGGAGTCCCTTACCGGGGTGGGAAAAAACGACGTTATGGGAAAAACAGCGTACCAGAATGCTTTCTCGTTCTTTGATATGGTCCGGCCTGTCCTCGTAGATCTGATCGATCTCCCCGCCCGCGATCTTGCACGCAAATACCCGAACGTGCGCAGATTTGGGAACAATCTGTTTGTGGAGGCCTTCATTCCCGCGATGAACAAAGGTAAAGGAGCCTATCTCTGGGGAAAAGCCACCGTACTGACTGATAAAGAAAACAATCCTATCGGAGCGATTGAAATGGTACGGGATACCACGGAGTGGAAAAAGGTAGCAGAGGTGAGGCGGGAAAAATAAAAAGAAAATCTGTAAGTAAGGCCGTATTCATCGGATGGAACGATAGGGAGGAAGACAGAAAATACCAGTTGTATCACCGCAAATCAATCTATTAAATCTCTCCGTCAGGCTTCAGATAGGTACATGGTCGGGATACAAACCATTTTTGAGATATTCTTTTTATCAGGATTTAAAGCCCGAATATAAACTCACTTTCTTTATCTTGTCAGCCCTCTTGTACCAGATACAGTATGGTGGTCTTCTCTATCCTCGCTTTTGGAGCGGACATTCTCCTGTTTTTTGAGGGAGCGGATATTTTTGTAAAAGGAGGAGAAAGACTGGCGATGCGATTTGGACTTTCTACCACCACCATCGGTCTCACCGTCATCGCTTTTGGGATTTCCCTGCCAGAACTTTTCGTTAGTACGGAAGGGGTCCTTCTGGGAGACTTTGATATCGCTTTCGATAATATCGTCGGAAGCAATATCGCCAATATCGGACTCATCCTGGGACTATGCGCAGTTGTTCAACCCGATGTATTTCGCTCCCTTCTTACAAGGGGAATCTGACAAAAAAGCAGTAACTGATGTTATCGGCCACGATGCTCTTTGTTATTTTAATCTTTCGTGGAATTTTGGACGTCTTCTCGGGTATCGTTTTTTTAGTGGTATTTGGTTTTATACTCAGGCGATTTCTCCAGGA
>JAJRCO010000198.1 GCA_028678905.1 Methanomicrobiales archaeon | reverse complement strand
TGGTTCTCTATTACCAGAATCAGGATGGAGATACCGTGCATACAGAGAGTGTGACTTTCGGAGTGCCGGTAGGAGGAAAGGTGGACTTCTCCATCGTATCGGGATCTGCAGAAATAGCTCCTGGACAGAAACAGGTAATCGAAGTCGAGTATAAAAATATCGGAGAGGCGGCCGTCTATAATGCACAGGCCCGGATCAGTGCGGTCGATCCGTTCACCAGTGGCGACGATACAGCATTTCTTGGGGATATCGCTCCAGGAGCTACAAGTACCGCCCGGTTTGAGATCACCGCCGATGCAGCCGCAACAATAAAAGAGTATGGGCTTGATTCCGAGATCCGGTATCGTGACGCACTGGATAATAGCCTGATTTCCGACACTATGAAGGTGCGGATCAGTGTCGTTCAGGGGCCTGGTGTGCTGGGCGGACTGCTGAACCCCCTGTCACTGAGCCTCGTCGCGGTAGGGTTCATCGGATCGGTCTGGGTGCTCCGAAGCTTCCAGAGAAAACAGTAATAGGTGCGACACCCTAGGTACATCCACATATTTTCGCCTTAAACTGAGCAATAAACAGACAGGATACAAGGATCTGCATGCATTCATTTTTTGATTACATCGCGGCTGCGATCAACCGGCGTCCTCTCCTGGTAGCCGGGGCGATCGCCGGTCTCCTTATTGTCGCTCTGATCGGGGCCAGTCTCACCACCATGGAGACCGGTATGAGCACCTACGTGGACGAGAACACCGAACGTGGGATGCTGCTGCAGAAATATGTCAACAATTTTCAGTCCGATAATATTATCGTCCTTATCGAAGCGGACAACGCATTCACCCCTGATGTACTTGCGTACGTGGACCGCCTGGAGGGAGAACTGGCGGATGAAAGGTATGTCACCGGTGTAACTGGCATCACCGATCTCCTGAAACAGGCAAACGGTGGAATTCTCCCGACATCGTACGCAGAAATCGATCAGGCTAAAGCCCGTATCCCTGCGGAAGTTCTCTCCGGAATGAGCCCCTCTCCCACGATGATGCTCTCCATAATTGGCGTCGAACCCGGAGTACCTCAGGACTCCACGTTCAGCATGCTTGACAGCATGAACGCGAGGATCGGCATTTCCTCGCCTCCGCCCGGTGTGGTAGTCACTTTGACTGGAGAGTCTGCATTCGGCCAGCAGATGATGAACGAGATGAGCGTCTCCATGAGCACACTCCTCCTGGCGGCGATGATCCTGATGGTAATCGCGGTAGGGATCTTTTTCGGACATGTCCGGTACCGCCTGCTCTCGGTGTTTATTGTAGGGGCAGGAGTGCTGCTTACCTTCGGCATTATGGGCCTGTTGGGTATCAAGATTAGCATGGTAGTGATCGGAGCCTTCCCGGTTCTGATCGGCATCGGTATCGATTATGCCATCCAGTTCCATTCCCGTTTCGATGAAGAGGCCCGAAAATCCTCACTCCCGGATGCGGTAAGAAACACCGTGACCAATGCCGGACCCTCGGTGCTCTATGCAATGCTAGCCACCTGTATGGGATTCCTTGCGCTGTGGATAGCCCCGATTCCCATGATTCAGGGTTTTGGAATCGTTTGCGTCATCGGCCTGATCTCCTGTTATCTTGCCGCCCTGGTAATAGTCCCCACCGCAGGAGTTCTCCTGCGCTACCGTCCCCTCCAAAAGTCGACTGACGCCCAGAAAAAGGGCGGAATGATGGAACGATATAATTCACGTGTGGGATCTCTCGCCGGAAAAGTGGCCGCCAATCCCGTCCCCGTGATTCTACTATGTGCTCTTATCGCAGTGGTAGGGATACAACTGGACAATCAGATTATCATCAATACAGATGAAAAGACGTTTGTCCCCTCCGACATGCCGGCCAAGATACAGCTGGACAAAGTCACCCGGGCAATGGGTCCCAGCGGAGGGGTTCCCATCTTTGTTCAGGGGGATGGAATTCTCACCGTGGATGGTCTCACCTGGATGCAGGATTTTCAGGAATATGAGGAGACCCACAACAGCAAGGTAACAGGTTCCCGTAGTATCGTCGATGTGGTGAAGGAGTACAACGGTGGATCGATACCTGACACAAATTATGAGATAGAGCGCGTACTTGGACTCATTCCCGAAGAAGTGAAAAAACGTTATCTAAGCGGGAACTCTCTGGCGGTGATCGAGATCTCGATGATCCAAATGGAGAACAATGCGGCGATGGCCGCTCTCGATGGTATCCAGCGTGACATCTCCTGGAACGAGCCTCCACCCGGCATCACTGCACACATCACCGGAATGGGGGAAATGTTTACCAACCTGATCCGGGAGATTTCGTCAGGCAAGCTCCTGATGACCCTCCTTGCTCTCGGATTGATACTCACCTTCCTTTACCTTATATATCGTAGATTGGGACGCGCGATCACTCCCGTGGTTCCCATTGTACTGATAGTGGGGTGGAACGGGCTGATCATGTATGTCCTGGGGATCGATTATACTCCCATGACAGCAACCCTTGGCTCCATGACTATCGGAGTCGCGTCCGAGTATACTATCCTGATCATGGAACGGGCGTTTGAGGAGCGGAAACGAGGGGCCACCCTGATTCCGGCAATCCAGCAGGCTGTTTCTCAGATCGGGACGGCGATCACCGTTTCGGGGCTCACCACGGTTTTCGGGTTTGCTGCCCTGACCCTTTCGGCGTTCAACATGATCAGTAACTTCGGGACGGTAACCGTTATCACCGTCGCATTCACCCTGATCGGAGCGATCGTGGTGATGCCGGCCATTCTCTCCCTGGTGGGCGCGTATGAAGATAGGAAAGGATTGAAATATCCAACGGCCGAAGAGGCCACTGCCTGAATCCTGTTTTTCGGGACGATTCGCAGAACTATTATCTTTTCTGCCTTTTTCGATATACTCCTATCGCCGGGAGCGAGGAAAGATTACACCTCGGATCCTGAAATCTAATTTCCCCACCATCCCAGCCAGGCAGCAAAATAGCCCTTATCGTGATCGACGAATCCCGATGATTCTATTTTTTTCCGGGAGGATCTCGGCCGAAGTTCCGTTATCCCCCAGACGAGGGACGACGGTGCCCCTCGCAGAGAAAATTCCCGCCCTTCTGCGTCCTCCCACGCGATCGGCTCGGTGCATCCCCGAAGATACAATGCCCCTCTCGGTGGGTGATGATGCGGGATAACTGCCTATATCCGGGACCGCGGTGAGGATGGTGAAGTGCTTGACCAGTTCGAGTATCCGCTCTTCCGGATCTGTCGCGCTTGCTGGGGGAAACGGCAGGGTCATGTTGCACCGTGACGAGATATCCCCGAAAAATAATTCACCCTCATGCTCTCGGTCAGAAGGTCCCAACCAGGCGCAATCTTGTGTTTTTTTTAAAAAGGCCCATCTTGCTCAAAACTCCTTCCGAACCGAATCGCCAGTTCCGCCTTGAACAATTCTGCGCCCAGGTAAGCAGCATGGTCGAGAAGAGATACATCCTCCTGCAGAAGGATAGTGTAAAAAATATCTACCCAGTCCTTTCCACGGATCGCCCTGCCGTTGATGACTGCCACGATCTGGTCACCCTCTATTCCGATGCGGAAGTTACCACGAGGATCATAAGTGACCTGGGAAGGTGCGGGGGACACTTCCGTCACCGTCTCATAGGAGAGCGGGGGCTCTCTCCTACAGCGTTTTTCTTTCAGTACCAGAAGGTCGATACCCAAGTCTTTCGGGTACGGGCGCGATCCGACAAGGGCCATCATCTCGGTTGCTCTTCTCATCTCACCGACAGAACCGCGGGTTTTGTCTGAATGTTCGCTGGTGAAGATCACCGAGGCACCGAGTTCATGGGCGATACCCGCGAGGAGGGCGTTCATCCCGATTGAATCTGCATCGAAGAGCTCAACCACATTTCCTGCTCCGAAAAACAACGGGTGCAAAAGAGGCCTGAATCGGGCAAGGGACGAGGACAGCCCCGAGCCGACCGGCATGAGCAGAGGATCTGCGATCAGACAGGATATTCCGATGGCCTCGGCGGCAACAATGTTAGCGTCAAGGCCCCTTTCGCCCGGAAGAATAACCGCCGCACAACCCTGCCTGGCGATCTCGGGTCCTATCTGGGAAATGTTCTTTTCATCCAGACTGAGCACGATGTCTGCCCGGAATAACCCCGCCCTGATGAGGGCTGGCTCCATCGAATCGAGGGCCAGCGGTCCGTCTATCTCAGCCAGCTCCTCGTAACACCGCCGCACATCATCCGGTGTGGCGTCGAATCCGAAACCAAGGTCAACGATGTCCGCTCCATTCGAGAAGAATCGGTCCACCGCTGCGGGGAGAGCCGTCTGAAGGTGGGCATCCATGATCTCGGCCAGCACTTTCATGCGGGACCCTCCGCCGATTTTTATTCCCCGGATTAGATAGTCGCATCCCGCCTTCTCCTCTTTATCGACAAGGGTTCGACATGCCTCTTCACGGTGGCGGGCCACCAGAAAATCATCGGCCGGGACGCTCCGCGAGAGCTCGATCTCGTTCAGGTGGGGTAGGATCAGCGACAGATCCGCGGCGTGGCGGGGGCCACGAAAAATCGGGATGCCCGTTTCAGCTTCCACTTCCAGAAACGATGCCGTGCACATCCCGGAGACGATGACCATTCCATAGTGATCCTTGCGCAGGAGCACCCGCAGCTGATCGGGTGTAAGGAAAGAGGCCACCGATCCGGTGACCACTACCTCCGCATCCAGTCCCTTCGCCGCATCCCGGACCATTCTCTCCGTTGTCTCACCGGTGGGTAGCAGAATGCGCATACTGCTCACTTAATATCTGTCAGGTGAAAAAAGATCTGATCTCGCTATGTTAAAGTGCGACCTGCATATCCATTCCAGCTTCTCCCGGGACGGAGAGAGTCGGGTAGAAGATATCCTGAGAAGGGCTGAGCAGGTCGGGCTCGACGCCATCGCCATTACGGACCATGATACGGTGGAGGGTTCTCTCCATGCACGGCGGATTCGCAGTCCTGTCCTCATCATTCCCGGAATCGAAGTGAGCACCCGACAGGGCCATATCATCGTACTGGGGATTGATGTTCCTCTTCCTCCCCGTCGGGACGTCCTGGAGACTATCGAAGAGGCACGGGCACGGGGGGGTCTGGTGATCCTTCCGCACCCTTACCATATGTGGAGGCATGGGGTGGCGCGAAAGATGAAGGGCAGTATCCGGGCGGTCGATGCGGTGGAAGCCTTCAACAGCCGCTACATCGTGGGAACGGCGAACCGGAAAGCCGCACTGATGGCCCGGCGGTATCAGAAACCCTGTGTGGGAGGAAGTGATGCGCATCACGCCCGGTTCGTGGGATTTGGGGTTACCTATATCGACGCGGAGCCCACGGTAGATTCCATTCTTTCTGCCATACGAGAGGGTAAAACCATCGCCGGCTGCCGGATGACTCCCCTCCGCACCTATACGCGGCAATCCCTGCGCAGCATCATCAGGCGGGTCCAGAAGAAAAGGTAGCCATGAAGCTCGCGTTTTCGGTAGCCTACCTGGGAGGCCAGTACTATGGCTCCCAGATGCAGGCTTCCGAGCGGACTGTGGAGGGCGAATTTGTCGCTGCCTGCAGACGCCTTGACCTGTTCAGCGACTGGAGAGAAGCGGGATTCGCCTTTGCAGGAAGGACCGACCGGGGGGTGCATGCGAGAGGCCAGGTGTGCACTTTCAGGACCCCCTATCCACAGAGGGCGCTGGAGTGCCTTAACTTCCAGCTTCCCCGGGACTGCTGGTGCTGGGGATGTGCCGAAGTCGGGGAGGACTTTCATCCGCGGTACGCGGCCCGCTCCCGCACATACCGGTACTATCTGACCGAACCCTCCCTTGATCTCGGCGCCATGGCGGAGGCGGCAACATTACTTGAGGGAACCCACAATTTTTCATCCTTTGCTCGGGCAGAGGGAAGAAATCCAGTCCGCACCGTACATCGGGTAGAGGTATGGAGAGAACAATCCTTCTGCATCATCGAGGTGCAGGGGGAGAGTTTTCTCTGGCATATGGTGCGGGGGATGGCCACAATCCTCCGAGCGATTGGTGCTGGAAAGGCGAAAGCAGGCGATATTACCCGCCTTCTGGCATCAACTGGGACCGAACGGGTGGCCGCAGCACCGGCGGAGGGTCTGGTTCTCTGGGAAGTTGACTGCGGAGTATCCTTCACACCCCTTTCCATGGGATCGAGGCACGAAATCTATCTTACCGCCGAACACCGCAGGCACCTCCTGTTAGGAGAACTCACCTCTCGCTTACTGGGCCGTTGAACCGGCCTCACTTGCTCCTTTGAGTGTAAATTTTACGGCGGCACCCCGGTCGAAGCTGCCTGCCTCCGCATCCTCGACCCAGACCCGGCCCCCATAGCGTTCCACCAGCATCCGGACAATGTACAGGCCCAGGCCTTTCCCGCTCTTTGCAGTTGTCCCCCGCCGGTATTTCTGGAAGAGGACCGGTTTCAGCGCGTCCGGTATGCCCTGACCGGTATCCCGCACGGTAATCTCCACCTCATCACCCCGGGACTGCACATCGATGGTGATAGTGTTCTCGGAACCACCAAACTTGATCGCATTTCCCACCAGGTTCATGAATATTTCCGGAATCAGCTCATCGGCGTGCACCAGCAGGGTTGTACCTTTGTACACGATCCGAGCGTCCGCGTAGTGATGGACGACATCCCGGATGATCCGGTCGAGATCGATCCGTTTAAGCGGAGCATCCTTCTCCCGGATCCTGCGGATGACGGACACCTGGCCGATGATCTCCGAACTCTTGTGAACTGTGTTCTCCAGTTTCCTGATGAGGTCGTCCTGGGAGCTTTCCTCGGGTTCATTGAGGAGCATCAGATAGCCCAGTGAGGCTTGATTGACATTGTTGATATCGTGGGTCATGATGTCCAGGTAAAAATTCGCCTCGTCTCGGGCTTTCTCGGCACGTTCGTTGCTGATGTCCGCCCGGGTCATTGCTGCGACCAGTTTCTCCTGCAGTACACCTTTGAACAGCGCGTTCCCCACCTCCTGTCCGATGGTGGTAAGGATCCCTTTTTCGTACTCCGTGAACGTATGGGGAACCGTCCATCCGGCATACATCACGCCGAACATCGCAGAACCAGCAGCTAAGGGAATGATAGCAAGGGAGCGCACCCCTAGCGAAGTGAGAATGGGGTTTTTTTTCTCATCCAGCTCCTCTCCCGGTATTCCCCCGTAATACATGGGTACCGCTGCGGTGAACACCTTTTCATGGGGAGAACGATGAATATCGATGGTACTGGCCGCAGCTAGGAATGCAGAAATCTTTTTGGGCGAAATTCCAGAGTGTGCCTTCAATTCGGCCTTTCTCATCTCCAGATTGGTGGAGAAGATCGCGCCCATCTCAAACCCCAGGGTGTCGATGGTTTTCTGGAGTGAAGACGAAAAGATCTCGTCGCTCGTAGTGGAATGGGACACCGCGTGGATGATCTCATTCGCTGCGGTGAGCTGGCGGTTCTGCATACCGATCGCAGACTCCGCCCTCATCATGGCAGCGAGCATCCGGTTAATCTCCTGGGAAAACTCTGCGATCTCGTCATCCCCCTGTTCCGGGACTCTTCGCGTCAGGTCCCCGCTTTTCTCGATATCAGAAACGCTCATGTTCAGGGTGGCGATCCGCGAGAGCACGTCTCTTTCCATGATGACCATGACGATCGTCCCAAAGGCGATTGCCACAACGATCAGGAGTGAAAAGAAGAACCGGGTGAGGGCGATTCCTTGTGCAAAAAAATCTCTTGGAATCGAGGCCTGTAAGATCAGCTCCGGAGATCCTCGTACATCGTTGAGAAACAGATACCCGTTCAGCTGGCTTTCGTTCATTGGGATGATCGTGTAAGGATGGTCTGGGGAGAGATCGGGATAGCTTTCCGTCGCTCTAGGTGGGAGGGAGGAGATCTCCACGATCTCCAGGGGAAGCGAGGTGACCTGTTCGAAACGCCTGATCATGTTCGCATCAACGGACCTCCCCATCACCAGCACTCCGCGGGCCGGTCCCCGATTCTCGCTGGTGAGGATGGGCATGGCTGAAAACAGTAAAGCTCCATCCGAATAGCGGATAATTTCACTTCTGCCGGTATCGTTATCGATCACCGAACGTACTATCCCCTCGGCTTCCAGAGCTGCAATGAGATCAGGAGGGATATCCCGCCCTTCGTTCATCCGGTAATCGAAAGATTTTCCATAGAGAAGACCGCCGGATCGGTTAAAATAAAGCGCAATATTCAGGCGGTTGTTGACGAATGTCCCATCCACCATGTTCGAGGTGAGGTAGTCCGGCGATGCGGTCTCAATGAAAGCGTACGTATCATCCCAGGACGACCAGTCCCGGGTGATACCCTCAAGATCCTGCTCTTCAGCGCGATAGGCAGAAAATACCTGCTCCATATCCTCCTGTGCCTGCCGGTTCTCAAGCGAGGTAAATTCACTCATAAGCACGAACGTGGAGAGGAGGTAGAGTATGAGAATTAAACCCGCTACCACCACAGCTAGATTTAACGCGATATTTCTGTGGAGCCTCATTGCATTCTTCCGTTTGCCAGGAGAAAACCAGGAACAGAGATTGGATTATTCGTATTCCTGTGTATGGACTGGGGGCCTATCTTTTTTTCTGTCCGCTCATAGATACGGCACGAAGTGGGAAATTTCGGATGATAGGTTTCCGTAGCTCTTACTCCTAAGCAGCTACTCTCAGTATCGATCTGACCGAATACATCATCCTCCTTCCTGGAAATAGAGAGTAGGTGGGAATCTGTTTCAGATCGGGACGTCCCATCCACGATTGTTCCGTTCCTGTTCCTGCCTATCCTGCACAACTCTCATAATCGATGGAAGCTGACGAACATGGAGGTACCGAGATGACCGAGATCCCGAAAGAAGAGTTTGTTTTGAAATGTACCTCGGCCTGTGCGGGATGCAGTTCCAGTTTGAGCCTCCGGTACGTGCTGAAGGCAGCCGGCCCGGAAAGCGTTCTGGTTGTGCCCGCCTGTTGCACGAGCGTCATTCAGGGGATATACCCGCGGACCGCGGTGAATATCCCCGTGTATAATATTGCATTTGCCGCCGCGGCTGCCTGCGCCTCGGGCATGAGTGCCTCCTATCAGAAGAAGGGGTCAAAGATGAACGTCATCGTGTATGCGGGTGATGGAGGTACTGTGGATATCGGCCTCCAGGCACTTTCCGGCGCGTTCGAAAGAGAGACCAATTTCCTCTACATCTGTTATGATAACGAGGCGTATGGCAACACCGGGATGCAGCGCTCGGGTTCAACACCCCTAGGGGCGATCACCACCACCACCCCCGGCGGAAAGGTCCACAGTAAGAAAGATATCGACCGCATCGTGGAAGCGCACAATCCCCCTTATATGGCGACCGCCTGCAGCTCGTATCCCCTCGACCTTTTCCAGAAGGTGAAAAAAGCACTATCCATAGAGGGCTCAAAATTCATTCATCTGCTTTCACCCTGTCCTCCAGGCTGGAGATATCCTACAGAGAAAAGCATCGAGGTAGGAAAGCTTGCCGTAAAGACCGGTGCGTGGATACTCTGGGAGCGGGAACACGGAGCCTTGCGCATCAGTGGACCCTCCCGGGCGGCGATGAAAAAGCCTGCCCCGCTGGAGGAATATCTGAAGGTGCAGGGAAGATTCCGGAATATCACTCCCGCCCAGGTTCAGGAATTGCAGCGGGCGATCGATCGCACAAGGGAACGGATCTCCTGCGAGGTGAGAAGTCCGTGCCCCTGATTGCGACTGGAAACAAGGCCGTTGCGGAGGCAATCCGCCAGGTGGAGCCGGATGTCGTGGCTGCCTACCCCATCACGCCACAGACCGAGATCGTAGAACAGATCGCTGCGTATGTGACAGACCGGAAGATACGATGCGAGTACATCCCGGTCGAGAGCGAACACTCCGCCATGGCGGCGTGCGTGGGCGCGAGTAGCACCGGAGCCCGCACCTTTACCGCCACCAGCTCCCACGGGTTACTCTACATGCACGAGATGCTGCACTGGGCCGCCGGGGCAAGGCTTCCCGTGGTAATGGCCAACGTGAATCGGGCTCTG
>JAJRCO010000362.1 GCA_028678905.1 Methanomicrobiales archaeon | reverse complement strand
GCACTTGACGTGCAAGAGCTACGTCGACGCGAAGAAGATGACGACGAAGAGCTACCGGCTCTCTCTGTCAAATAGCCCAGCCCTCGCAGCGTCAGCTATTGCCCTGCGCACGTTCGCCATTTCCGTTACGATCCTCCCCACCTGCTCCGTCCAAAAAGCGCGCTCGGCGTCTCTCTTGATGCGCTCCTGATCCTCGTGACGTCGGATCAGAGCCCAGACCACCATGGCCAGAGCCAGGCCGCAAAATATTAAAGCCGGAACCATTTCTTCAGCTCCCGCAGTTGCCATAGAGCGATTATACCCCATGTCGCCACGTTGAGGCGCTCCGCCGTCGCCCAATAGAGCGACGGCCAGTGGTGCCGCCACGGTCCAAAAGATTCCGCCACGTTCGACACCGTCAAGAATATGGCAGACATGGGCGCGGACATGTCGGCGGGGAGTGGTCGGCGGTGGACGAACCTGGCCATGGCCGCCAGCTGGACGGCGAGCGCTGCGAAGAAAACGGCGCGGGCGAGGTGTTGGGAGGCGGGGCCGCGAAGGAGCGGGTAAGCGAGAAAGATGGCGGCGCACAGGGCGAGAGGTGTTGCGAGTGCTATAATGATGCGTGAACATCGGGGAACACACGCTAGCAAACGCTCGCCCTGCCAACATCGCTCGGTTGGCCGCGTGGCTCGGCGCTCATCCGAGACGTGGCGAGCCGCTTCACTTTGCAATCCTTCGCCGGATGAAGATGCTCCGCAGGGCGCCACGTGGGACCGTGCCGCGCGATTTGCCGAAGCGCTGAGCACCACCCAGCACGTCCACGCTCCGATCGCTCGCCACGCGAGTAGCGCCGATGTGTCCGCGGCCCAAGCGAGGCGTCCCCATCCCACGAGAGGCGGCGGTGGACCATGCGCCCAAGCTTTCGCGGTGGGCAGCTCCGGCAACGAGGCGCGGAAGGCTACGATCGCGCAGAATGCCACGAGCGCCGCAGCAACAACTCGCTGCCCCGGCGACCGGCGCGCCAGGAGGCACGCCAGGAGGCACGCCAGCGCCGCAGCAACGACCAGCAGAACGTGTTCCAGCTCCACTAGGGCGTCGGGATGCCGGGAGAGGGCGGCGGGTCACCGGGGCCGGCCTCATTCCACTTGGCCCCCGTGCGGGGCGCCGTGCCACTGCCCGGCGCCGCCTGGGTAAGGGGAGCAATCTCCATGAGCGCAGCGTACCGATAGGGTCCCGGATCGGCACCGGCGGGCACTGGGATCAGGATCGTCACAACGTCATACTTGGTATCCATGGCGCGAACCTACCACGGGCGCGCCAGACAAATCCAGCGTAGTATAGCGCCGTGGCCCAGCACCTCCGCATCATCCTCTTCGATCGCCACGGAAACGTTATTGACAGGGGCGTGTCAAGCGCCGTATTCCCGCTGACGTTTGTCGTGAAGAGAATACGGGCTCGCGACCTCATCCGCGCGACGAATGATGTGCGACAGCTTGCCGCGGCGAGTATCGTATCCGGCAGAAAGGCCCGAGGTGCTGCGCTCATGGTGTGCCCCGACGCCACGTCGCGCAAGAGCCGGCACCATACACCTACTACGACATACATGGTGTCATTCGCAGCAATCAGCGGCAAGCAGATCGTGGTCGGAAACATTAGAGAGACGTCTCTCCGTGCCGCCACGACAGCCGCCGAAGATCGCGTGCGAGAAATAATTACAGCGCGCAATACATGCGTGTCATCTGTTGCAACAATGCGGCACTAATATGGAGGAACGCGTGAGAGTATTTCGTTTTCTGTCGATTCATGTATCTACGATGATTGCAATTGGCTGCTCGCCAGTGGCAGACGCGATCGATGCTTCGCCGCATCTTTCACCTCAGAGCGGATCCGGCGGTGGCACTCACGCCGCGTGCTGGGTATGGGTTGGCAGGAGCATGGTCTATGGGCGCGTTGACGGCACCGGCTCATGCTGCACTGGGTGCATTGATGGCGCTGGTGCGTGCCATGCTGGCACGAGCACATCGACCTGCGGCACTGG
>JAJRCO010000042.1 GCA_028678905.1 Methanomicrobiales archaeon | reverse complement strand
TCCATGACGAGCGAGAAGAGAGCGTTCTACGAGTACCATTCGTTCCTAACGGAACCATGGGACGGACCGGCGGCAATTGCTTTCACGGACGGCTCCAGTGTTGGTGCAGTACTCGATCGAAATGGACTACGGCCAGCGCGTTACTACGTGACGTCGGATGATCTCGTCGTGCTCGCATCCGAGGTGGGCGTGACCGACCTTCCAGCCGATAGCATTCTGGCAAAGGGGCGCCTGCAACCAGGCCGTATGTTTTTGGTTGATACCATCCAGGGCAAGATTGTCGGAGACGAGGAACTAAAGCAAACGCTGGCGCACGCCTATCCTTACCGAGAATGGCTCGACGCGAATACGATCCGATTGGACGAATTGCCTGAGCCACCTTACGTTCATGAAACGAATTCAAAACAACTCTTACTCCGACAGCGCATCTTCGGGTACACACGTGAAGAACTGAGACTGTTGATCAAACCCATGGCTGTCGACGCCAGTGAGCCCGTCGGCTCAATGGGGACTGACACGCCGCTTGCCATACTCTCCGAGCGTCCACAACTGCTTTATAACTATTTCAAGCAACTCTTTGCGCAGGTCACCAATCCGCCCGTCGATGGCATTCGAGAGGAGTTGGTAATGTCAGCCGACACCAGCATTGGCCCCGAAGCAAATATGCTTGAGCCCTCGCCGGAATGCGCTCGCCAGATCAAACTGCCATCTCCCATTCTCACCAATGATGAACTCGAAAAGTTGCGCTTGTTGGGCGATTCAGATGGACCATGGGGCAAACCCGGATTCAACTCGATAACGCTTTCAATGGTTTTTAGAGTTGCTGACGGAAGCAGGGGATTGGTGGCTGCTCTGGATGACCTTTGTCATCAGGCGAGTGCCGCCATCGCAGCAGGATACGAGATCATTATCCTCTCAGACCGCGACATTGGCCCTGAGATGGCGCCGGTACCCGCATTACTTGCAGTCGCAGGGGTTCATCATCATTTGATCCGGGAAGGCACGCGAACGCAAGTAGGTTTAGTAGTAGAGAGCGGGGAACCGCGCGAAGTACATCATTTCGCTCTCTTGCTAGGGTACGGCGCTGCCGCCATTAACCCTTACCTCGTTTTTGAAACTCTGCACGACGGAGTAAATCGGAGTGCTCTTGACACAGTCGATCTCACCAACGCGTTGAAAAACTACGTAAAGTCCATCAACAAGGGCATCATCAAAGTCATCTCGAAGATGGGAATCTCGACCACGCAGGGATATTGCGGGGCTCAAATATTTGAAGCCATCGGCTTGAATCAGGATTTCGTTGATAAATACTTCACGTGGACTCCCTCGCGGGTTGGTGGTGTCGGAGTGGAGGTGGTTGCGGAGGAGGCAAGGCTCCGACACGAGATGGCCTTCCGTGGAGAACAGTCAAACGATCAAGCCCTTGAAAGTGGCGGACAATATCAATACCGCACCGACGGAGAGTTTCATCTCTTCAATCCACAAACCATACACAAGTTGCAGCATGCGTGTCGCACCGAAAACTACGAAGCGTTCAAAGAGTACAGCGACCTAGTAAACAATCAGTCGAGAAATCTTTGCACGTTGCGCGGCGTAATGGAATTTCAGCCGACCCGCCCGCCTGTGCCAGTTGAGGAAGTGGAACCGGTCGAATCCATCGC
>JAJRCO010000047.1 GCA_028678905.1 Methanomicrobiales archaeon | reverse complement strand
TCCCGGTCTTACGGAATGATGAGCGTCTCCGATAAGTTAGGTGCGTTTGCCAACTCCCTGATTTTCGTGATGTTCTGCTATTCAGGCTGGAACGCTTCCGCCTATGTGGCGGGCGAGATCAAGGAGCCGCGGAAAAACCTGCCGCGCTCCCTTATCATTGGCACCGGGATCGTCGTTGTTCTTTACCTTGCCATCAACGCCGTCTATTTCTACGGCGCAAATGTCGATGCGCTGGCCAACAAAGTCGAGGTCGGGCTTGTTTCTGCCCGCAATCTGTTCGGCAGCGGAGGGGTTACCCTGGTGACAACGGTCCTCTCCATTTCCCTTCTGGCGTCGGCATCGGCAATGACCATCGCCGGCCCGAGGGTATACTACGCGCTGGGGCGGGATTTTTCGGTTTTCCACCTCTTCGCCAGGACGGACGCATCAACCGGTGCGCCGACGGCCTCCCTCGTGTTGCAGGGCGTGGTTACTTCGGTGATGATTCTCTCGGGTCGAGTGGACCAGATCCAGCAGTATGTCGGCTTTACCTTGACTCTCTTTTCCAGCATCGCTATTTCCTGCGTGATCGTCCTGCGCCTCCGGCAGCCGCTGATGGATCGTCCGTTTCGCGCCTGGGGATATCCGGTGACTCCCATTCTGTTCCTTGCCATCTCGATCTGGACTCTGATCTGGAATTTCCGGGGCCGTCCCGTGGAGTCCATACTATCGCTGGTGACGGTGCTGGTCGGCGGCGCAGTCTTCTATGCCATGCTCTCACGGCCTCGCAGTACCGCGACCCGCCGGGTAGACTGAAGGTAAAATACCTATGCGTGCCGTTCTCGAAAGGATCATGCTATGAGCGCATCTCGACTCTCGTCGTGGCAGCCCACAGTACTGTCGGTGTTCCGCATACTAGTCGGGTTTACCTTCTCAGCACACGGAGCACAAAAAATCTTCGGCCTGCTCGGGGGGCACACGGCGGCGCCGTTTACGCTTCCCTGGGTTGCCGGCTGCCTGGAAGCCATTGGCGGGCCATTGATTTTCTTCGGTCTGTTTACCCGGCCCGTTGCCTTCATTCTCAGTGGCGAAATGGCCGTAGGCTATTTCAAGCAGCATGCTCCCAGCAGCTTCTGGCCCATAATCAACCACGGAGAAATGGCAGTCCTCTATTGTTTTGTTTTCCTCTACCTGTGGTCTGCAGGCCCGGGACCCTGGAGCCTGGATTCTCTCATACGAAAAAAAGGCTAGCCCGGATTATTCATGAAGGATGGAGAAAATGCCTGAAAGGACACGGATAAACGCGGAAAAACGCCGACGAAACCTGAGGATCCGGCCCGCCTGCGCGGGGCCCTTCGGGCCGGCAAAATCTCAGCCAGCGTGTATCCGCGTCCCGCTGAATCGTCGTTCATGAATAATCCAGGCTAGTGCAGATGAGGCAGAAGGGGACACTCCGATTCTTTGGTTGTGTCCGGCAGATTTGAAT
>JAJRCO010000286.1 GCA_028678905.1 Methanomicrobiales archaeon | reverse complement strand
CCCGGATGCAAATCACCATCCATCTTTATGTCAGCGATATAGAACTAATCATGGATTCTTATTTTGAGAGGATAAGAAACGGTTCCCTGAAGCTCCATGCCCTGGAAGCGGAGCTTTCCCCATCTGAGGCGGTGAAGGTCCGCCGCGGTTACATCGAACAGGAAACGGGGGCCTCCCTGCCCCGGCTCGGATCGTTCACCATGGATATCGACCGGGCGGTGAAGAGAAACATCGAGAACATGGTCGGGGCGGTGCAGATCCCGG
Organism: Methanomicrobiales archaeon; assembly: GCA_028678905.1. GTDB lineage: Archaea > Halobacteriota > Methanomicrobia > Methanomicrobiales > JACTUA01 > JAJRCM01. Next base: position 2,897 of record JAJRCO010000286.1, on the reverse strand, counting down.
TAGGTGTCGCCGGGCCTCTCACCGTAAGCGGGGAATGGGCAAAGGGGAGCTACTACCTTCCTCTGGCCACCACGGAGGGTGCACTGGTGGCCTCAGTGAACCGTGGTTGCAGCGCCATCAGTAAGGCAGGTGGCGCCGTTACCCGCGTCTTTCGCAACGGAATGACACGGGCACCGGTCTTCGCCACCCGCGATGTCCGGCACGCGAAAGAGGTGGTGGACTGGGTGATGACCCACCAGGAAGACCTGTGCAAATCTGCTGAAGGCACCACCTCGCACGGCAAGTACCTCGGGTGCGTTCCCTACGTCACCGGGACGAGCGTCTACCTCCGGTTCGCGTTCGATACGAAGGATGCGATGGGGATGAACATGGTGACCATCGCGAGCGAGGTCCTGAGCGAACTCATCGAAAGAGAGACGGGTGCGCGATTGGTCGCGGTGAGCGGGAATATGTGCACAGATAAGAAACCCGCTGCGATCAACCTGATCGAGGGAAGAGGAAAGACTGTGGTGGCGGGGGTAGCCCTTTCCCGGGACCTGGTGCAGGGAGTGCTCAAGATCGAACCGGAGACCCTGGTTGAGGTGAACTACCGGAAGAATCTCCTGGGGTCTGCCCGAGCCGGATCCCTGGGTTTCAATGCCCATGCGGCGAATGTGGTGGCCGCGATGTACATCGCCTCCGGGCAGGACGCGGCCCATGTGGTGGAGGGATCGAGCTGCATCACCAGCGCTGAGATGCAGGAAGAGGATGTCTACGTAGCGGTCACTCTCCCCGCTATCCAGGTGGGAACCGTAGGAGGAGGAACCGGCCTAGACACTCAGAGGGAGTGCCTCTCTATCCTTGGAGTGGCGGGTGGAGGAGATCCGGCCGGAGCGAACGCCATGAAATTTGCAGAGATCGTCGCCGGCGCCGTGCTTGCCGGAGAGCTGTCGCTGCTGGGAGCTCACGGGGCGCGTCACCTCGCACGGGCTCACAAAGCGCTGGGACGGGGATGAGGACTAAAACCGGAACCATTTCATCATCACCACCGCATTTTCGCCGTTTGAATAGTACCAGGGGAAAACAAACACTTCCTCGTATCCCATTTTTTTATAAAACTTCCGTGCCCCTTCATTGGATTCCCGAACTTCCAGCTGTATCCCCCGCGCACCCTCCACCAGGAACTGATGTTCTGCTCTTTTTAACAGAAGATTCCCTATTCCTCTTCTTCTGCACCGGTCAGCGACTGCAAGATTGGATATATGGCCGTAATATCCCTCTTCTACCAGTTGAGGCGCCCCGATGAGGAAGCCCATGATCTCTCCCTGGTACTCGGCAACAAAACAGGTGGTGGGGAAATATTCGATGGACTGGACGATCGTTTCGTGATCCCACGGTTCGATGAACGATGCCCTCTCGATAGCCATAATACCGGGAATATCGGATACCAGCGCCCGGCGAATCACCGGCACGAGGTGAACGGGTGAACTCTGTGGAATGCCACTCATATTGGGCGTGCACTAATATACTCTCATCGACCACTTATAAGAAGACATTATCGGGCGCACTGATGGTATCCCTACACCCTTTTGCCGCCGTTCGGCCGGACCCTGCAATTGCGCAGTCCGTTGCAGCCGTCCCGTACGACGTGGTAACCACGGAGGAGGCGCGTTCCTGTATCGACAAGAACCCACTCAGTTTTCTGCGGGTCAGCAGGCCTGATGCAGAACTCCCCGGTCTTTCACCTCATGATCCACGCATCTATGAGCATGCGAGATCGACCTTCCAGAACCTGCAGGACGGGCGCCTGATGATTAGGGATGATTCCCCTTCCCTCTATCTTTATCGGGTCCAGGCAGACGGGGGAACGTTCACCGGTCTCATTGCCTGTGTGGATGCAGAGGACTATCTTTCGGGACTCATCCGCAGGCATGAACTGACCCAGTACGAGAAAGAGGAAGACCGGACCCGTCACATCGATACCGTGAATGCTCAGACGGGGCTTGTATTTCTCGTTTATCGGGATCCGGCGTGCATCGCAGATTCCATCAAAGAACTGATCGAAGGGGAGCCTGAGTGCGAGGTGACGAACAGGAACGGAGCCCGCCACCAGGTTTTCCGAATCCGGAATCCCGATCAAATCCAGCGACTCCAGGCTCTTTTTAGAGTAGTGAGCGCACTCTATATCGCGGATGGACACCACCGGGCGGCGGCCGCAGTGAATGTTGCCCTGAAACGGCAGGGAGAGGGCAGATCCTCACCCGAAGCGACAAAATTCATGGCCGTACTCTTCGCTCATCACCAAGTAATGATCCACGGATACAGCAGGCTGGTCACTGATCTCGGAGGCCTCAGCATGCCGGCGTTTCTGGAACGGGTCGCAAAAAAGTTCATCCTCCAGCCCTGCAGTGGAGATCCTCTGCCCACCGCGGAAGGTCCGGAAGACCGGTCCATCTGTATGTATCTCTCCAATCGATGGTACAGCCTTACACCCCGCAGGAGAGAAACCGAACCGGTCGCCGCACTGGATGTATCAGTGCTTCAGGAACATCTCCTGCGTTCCATTCTTGGTATCTCAGACCCCCGCAAAGACCGGCGGCTCCACTATCATGGGGGCGTTCACTCTTTCCACGATCTTGAACAGATGGTGGATTCCGGCCAGTTTGCAATCGCCTTCGCGATGCGTCCGGTATCCATTGAGACGGTGATGACCATCGCGGACCGAAAAGGGATCATGCCTCCGAAGTCCACCTGGTTTGAACCTAAACTCCTGAGCGGACTGCTGGTCCATACTCTTGACGATTAGACCAGTAGTTCAGCAGAAAAAAGGATTCTTCTTTAGAATATAAAGGATATTTCGCATCCCTCTGCCTATCTTCGATGGTATTTTACTTTTTTTAATCGGATTATATGATCAT
>JAJRCO010000247.1 GCA_028678905.1 Methanomicrobiales archaeon | reverse complement strand
ATATTGAAACAACAAGAAGCTTCGGTCGTTTTACCTATATAGAGAGAACACCGAAGGTAATTGATGCGAAAACATACATCGAGGATACAATCGGGATTCAGGTGTATTATGTGGATTCCATTGATGATGTTGCGCGTTATATAGGATTGACCGTCTGATCTCCGCGATCTAGTAAAATAGCCATGAATGAACCGATAGACAAAGAGAATTAGGGGAGCTGAAAGGGGTTGCAGGAAAGAGAGGATCTATTTCGGTGATCCTCATCCTAAATTGATTTTTTGGACCGTTCAGGAATTTTTCCACCGATAGAACAAGTTTCAATTCTGATAACTTCTGCAGATGATAAACTCGTTCTTCTTGTAAGGTCTATTATGTCTACTCAGTACTCCTTTATGACGCAACAATTACTAGGGATGATGCTAGTCTCTAAAATCAGATAGACTTCTCCCAACCCTGCCCCATATCAACGAGAGGTCTTACCTCGTTCACTTCAAAGACTACCGCAGCATAAATCATCTTTGCCGCTCCCTCGCTCAAGACTTTGGCAATCTGGCTTCTGAGAGAATCCAGCTGCTGGCCTGAGGTTGCATAAGATTTCATCCGCAGATAGACCCGAATTCCCTTCCATTCCATGAGTGATTTGCCTGGCTCCATGATCATGAATACAGCATAGGAGTTATCTTTGAGGTACGAAAGAGTGCGGTTATCCCCCAGACCCATAATCACGGTTTTCTCATCGAGCATACGTGGGGAGCCAAAAACCGCAACATCGACCTTTCCGTCTTTGCTCGATGTGCTTAGAGTACCGATCCTAGGTTGTTTATTGAAATATTCCATCAATTTTGAGGACATTTTATAACCTCCCATATCACCGGATTTGCCTTATCGCTCATACCATAAAAAGTACGGTGTGAAGATCCCCCTAGTCCAAGACTACCATAAAAATTCGATACACTTCTCGACATAAAACATCATGTTGAATCATCAGAAATCATATTGGCGGATACAACGAATAATACTAGAAATACCGTGGCACTTATGATCGATTATACCTGGGATCTCTATAAAAACGGACAGAAAATGCGAAATCTACCGGTGCCTATCCGGGAGGCACTGGAATATCTGGCTGATGATACCTATGAGCTACGAGCACGAAATCGCCCATCAGTACTTGTCAGACGTTTACCTGATGGACAGTTTGTCCTTCAAGAGCAGATTCAGGAAGGCACTGAAATCCATACCGTCATCCGACATATCGTAATATCCTCTATGGACGCTGCGGACTGTGAAGAAGATTGGTAAGATATGTCTCCTGCCGCAACGTACCATAATTCCACAAGAAATATATTACATAATTCAGGAAATGGAATGTTGATCTATGATGATAACTCCAGAAAAATTTGTCAACCAGATAATTAAAAATGAAATGAAAACCACATTAGCCGAAATAAAAAAATATCGAAAGAAGTTTCTTCGTGATATCGGTGATAATCAGGAGCTCCTTTTTTCGTATCTTGAATTTGAACGGGATTTTCTAGTTGCAATGTGCATCAGGAAGGCGAAAAAACATTTTACTGAAACGAAACTGAAAAAAATGGATGTGGAAACAATTCTTGAATTTGAGCGAGAGTGTTTGCGGCTGATCCCCCAAAAAATTCAACATAAAATCTCCCTTTTGAACAAATAAAACACTCAGGATCCGGTTTTTTAAAGAACATTGCGGGAAAATCTATTCTTCCCGCACAGAAGATAACTGGCCGTCGGCGCTTCGAGACGTGAACTTTTTTTTACCAGAATCAGCGAATAGCTAGGCTCCCGTCTTTTTGTAGGGGTTTTTATGGTATAGGAACAAATCTCCCACAAATTACCATGAAAAATTCATGTACTATTGACTTACACGCAATCGCCCGATATGCGATGGAGAGGTATCATTTCTACCCTGCATTTCCAGAGTCCGTCATTCGGGAAGTGGGTACCTTACCTGAGAATATGCCACTTCAAGAAGGAGGAAACGTCAGGGACCTCCGTTCGGTTCTCTGGTCGTCAATTGATAATGCAGATTCCCTGGATCTGGATCAACTGGAATATTGTGAACTTGGTCCCAGTGAAGAGATACAAGTCAAGATCGCCATCGCAGATGTTGATCTCTATGTTTACAAAGGGTCGCATACTGACCGGCATGCGGCCCACAATGGAACATCTGTCTATACCGGTATTCAGACATTTCCCCTTTTTCCGGATCGTCTTTCAAAGAACATCTCGTCCCTTCTACCAGGTATGGATCGAATTGCCATTGTTATCGAATACACGGTTTTACCCAATGGATACGTTCGATGCGGTAACATCTACCAGGCACTGGTGTCAAATAAAGCGCAACTTATATATGAGGAAGTAGGGGACTGGTTGGAAGGAACAGCTGAAATTCCTCGAACAGTGAAGGATGTTCCAGGACTAGAAAAACAACTTCGCCTTCAGATCGTGGCATCCCAGCGATTGAAAACATACCGGGCTTCCCAGGGAGCTCTTGAACTCGATACTATCGAAGCACAGGCGATCGTGGAAGAAGGCAAGGTCAGGGACCTTGTCGTACAGAGAAAGAACTTGGAGCGATACCTGATAGAAGACTTCATGATCTCGGCAAACAGTTGCATGGTGTCCACTCTGAAGAATGCGGGCATATCCATGATACAGAGAGTCGTACGCACACCAAAAAACTGGGAGAGAATTGTAGAAACGGCTGCAATGTATGGAGAAATCCTACCCTCCGTACCCAATGCAAAGGCCCTGTCGAAATTTCTTGAGAGAAGAAAAATTGCCGATCCTGAACGGTTCCCTGACCTGTCGCTTACCATTGTGAAACTCCTCGGACCAGGTGAATACATGACACTCGAACCCGGAAAGTCACCCTATGGTCACTTCTCCCTTGCAGTTATTGATTATACTCACTCAACCGCTCCGAATCGGCGCTATGTGGATGTCATCAATCAACGGCTCCTCAAATCCATTCTCCGTGGAGAACAAAACCCCTACACGGTAGAAGAACTGACTGAAGCATCTGCATGGCTCACAGACCGAGATAAATCTGCCCAAAAGGTCGAACGTTTCACCAGAAAAGCCGCAGCAGCCGTGCTTCTAAAGGATAGGGTGGGCGAGGTGTTCGATGCTCTGGTGACCGGTGCTTCGGAGAAGGGTACGTATGTCCGGTTACTCAAACCTCCGGCCGAGGGACGAGTTATGAAGGGTGAGCAGGGCCTCCTTGTAGGACAGAAGGTTCGTGTCCGCCTGATACGAACAGATCCATGCAATGGGTATATTGATTTTGTCAGCATTGGCTGATGAGATTGTACATGATTTTATAGGGTCCCTGATGAAACAATCTCCCGAATCGAGAAGAACTCGTATTCTTTGAAAATAATAAGGTGAAATCGATGGCAACCCTAGAAGCAGGGATTCCAATTCTGAACAATCACGGGGGAACCCGTGGGATTGAAATCGCCCTCGTGGGCTATATCGGATTATTCATTCTACAGGTCATTTCCTACCTGCTTACCAATGTTCTTGTCCTGCTTGCTGGGGCACTCGATACCCTGAGTGATGTCTTCATCTCAGGTTTCCTTCTCTTGGCATTACACTACGCCCGCCGACCGACCGATCCTACGCATATGTTCGGCCAGGCACGGGCCCAGAACGTCGCAGCATTCGCTGTGGCAGTTGTGTTCATTGTCTTTGTCAGTTTCGAGATGATCCGTCAGGCGATCCCGCGATTGTTCCAGCAAGAGACGGTGGTTATGCACAATATTCCTATTGCGGTTGTTGTCACTGCCCTTGCGATTATCATTACCGTGATTCCTCTTATCGATATTCTCCGATACGGATCCCATGAAGCAGCTGTGAGAGCCCAGCTAGTCGCACTTATCGAGATGCTGCTCGCGTATATTGCTTCTCTCATAGCACTCTTCCTCGTCGAAAGAGGGTATCTGATTGCCGATCCAATCGCCTCACTAATCGTAGCCATTTTCATTGCCTTAAGCGGAATCTACCTCATCCGCGAGAATGTTCCCTATTTGATTGGAAAGTCACCTTCTGCAGACATACTCCAGAAGATCAAAGATACTGCCCATTCTGTAGACGGAGTGATAGGCATCCATGATTTAGAAGCAGAGTATGTTGGGCCAAACCCCCTTTTTATCTGACTGCACATCGAAGTGCCACGGGGGACTTTTATCGAAATAGCTGATCAGACTGCAGAGAAGGTGAAGGAAAAGATCGTTCAGGATGTTGGATGCCAGCTCTGTGTTATCCACGTTGATCCTTGGTGCCCGCATGATGTGTGCTTGGTAAGGGGGAGCTCCTGATTGCCTGCT
>JAJRCO010000376.1 GCA_028678905.1 Methanomicrobiales archaeon | reverse complement strand
TATTCCCTGGTGAAAGTCCACTGGGGGGTCACCTTCCGCAAAACCGGCCATTCCCTGATCGAGTTCGATGTCTCCTACCTCATCCAGAAGATCGGTCGGGAGCCAAAAATAATCCTGTTCATCGCACACGAGGATGAAGAGGAGGCGATGAAAAAACTGGGATTACTGGAGAGCGTAAATCCTCCAGAGCCGAAAGAAAAAGATAAGACCTGAAAACAGCATTCCTTCCGGAAAAAACCACCATCACGCGTCAGATGCATAGTCTCCTCCTGGTGGCCGGGATGGATAGAAAAGAGGATTCTCATCCGGTTATCCAGGCCGGCCCTGTTGTTGAGAAAGCGATCAGGAAAAAGGAAAGGGCGAGGACAATCAGGAGCAGGACGAGGAGGAAAGGAAGGAGCACCGCGAGGATCGCCCGTCCTGTGGAGATCTCCTGGAGCTCCCGCACCGCCAGAATCTCCAGCACCAGTGTATAAATCGCAGCAAAGAAGCCTATCAGCGGAATCCACCCGAATACAAAGACCGGAGTGGTGCTGCACATCACGGCTTTCAGGGTCTGCTCTATCCCCTTTTTTCCTCCGACCAGGTAGACAAACAGGTGCAGGAGGGCTCCACCCAGTAACAGTCCGACGAGGAAAAAAAGAATGGTGCCCACAACCAGGAAAAGAAAGAACATGGCAGGCAGGAATCCGAAACGGGTCGAGAGCCCACTCATGGCGCCCCACGGAAAAAAGAAAAACCCCCCTGCCAGCCCGAACAGCGAGGAGAGAATGGCATACAAAACCAGGAGGACTCCGTAGAACTGAAAGGCATCGCCCAGAGATTCTTCCCGCATCCCGCGAATGGTTTCTACGGGACGCAGCAGGATCCCTGCGGCTTTATCAATAATCGCGACCATGCAGGATGATGCTCATGATGAATATAAAAAGGTCACTTTCGACGATTTCTCGAATATCGATGGCTGGTGAGAAGACATGGAGGCGAAAGTCCGAGGAAGGATTCGCATCTTCATCAGGAGGATTCGGAGGTCAATCACTCTCTGCACTCTAGCCCCAAGAACATGAAAAAATGATAATGCCCGGAATTAATCCCCGGAAATAAAAGCGAACAAAGATGGCGTATCAGCCGATCTGAGGACACCAAAATGAGATTACCAGGGAGAGCGATAGTCTCGAAACAAGACTGTTGACGCCGAATTATCACGGACATTCGCTGAAATACTCGTAAGATTCTTCGATGTGGTTTGCCTCAGGCATATTTTTTCCCCTTACAAGAGGTAATCAGTTGCGAATGAAGAAATTCGTTTTACTGGTGCTGGTGCTTAGCCTCTGTGCCGGCTGTCTCCGCCCCGAGCCGATCGCCTGCACTGCAGATGCGAAAATATGCCCTGACGGTTCTGCGGTAGGAAGGGTTCCTCCCGACTGTGAATTTGCGCCCTGTCCTGCAAACTGTTCGTCATACACTGTCGAAACCTGTCCGAACCAGTGTGTAGTATGCCCTCCCTGCGAGGTGTGCAGTTCAATCAGCTGTCAGACAGAAGAGTTATGTGAGAGTATTGGTTTTCATAGAGACTGGTACCGGAAGGTTGCGGTATCAGGAACCGCCATCACTTAGAATCCCGGAATTCCTGGGGCAGAAAATGGTTTCATCACAGATCGATCACAAACGGGGTTCTACACGGGTGATGGAGATGGATGCCGAGTGCCCTGTCAAAGAATACGGGATTTACTTCATGACGAATCCCCGACTGCACCGGATCGATGTTCTTTTTCTGGATCCGTGGTATTGATCCCTGTCGCGATCACATAGGAGACAGCCCCGGTTGCATCCCGAAGGATTGTATTGGACCACTGGATATACTTCCTCTCGCCGCTCTTTGTCACCCAGTAGTTACTGTGCTGCAGATTTTTTTCTCCTGCCACCAGATCGCTGAAGACCTCTTTCACCGCCCCCGTTTCTTCCGGGATCAGGAATATATCCCAGAATATCTGCCCTTTAACCTCCTCTTCACTATAGCCGGTCTGCACCTCGCAGGCATGGTTAAACCGCACCACCCTCCCTTCACGATCCAGCACGAGTACGAGTGCGTTCAGAGTATGCAGTGTTGCATCGATGAAGTCCCGCTCTCTGCGCAGATCTGCTTCCCCTTTCTTCTGTTCGGTGAGATCGATGGCGATCCCCCTGAATCCCACGACCCGGTCCCCCTTATACATGGGAGCCGCATAATCGACAATAGGAAAACGGCTGCCGTCCTTTCTCAGAGCGGTGTACTCCTCCTTACTCTGTATCCCCTCCCGAAGCATACGGTCGATGCTCATCCGGGCTCGTTCCCGGTCTTCGGGTGCGATCATATCGAGTACCTGGAATCTGGCCTTGAGATCATCCGGCTCATAGCCAAAAGTCAGGAATGCCTGGCGGTTCGCAAAGAGGAGGATTCCGGAGGCATCCGCCTCAAACACCGGCTGGGGCAGCAGGTTGACCAGATCCCGGAATCGTTTCTCGCTCGCCTCGAGCTGCTCGTCCATCCGCCGGTGCTCGGTCATATCGATAAGAATGACGGTGAAGCCCTGACGCTCGTTTTCGAAAAGGGTCTCCAGAATCCTTGCAGTAAAATAGTGATCCGTTCCCCTGGGATGCAGGTCCTTCAGCGTCTTTTTCTCCCTGATCGCCGTCACCAGATTTGATGTCAGCTCCTGAATTGAAACGTCGGCAAGGGGGATGTACTCTATGCTGCTCCCGATGACTTCTTCCCGTGACTTCCGCAGGAAGGAAAGGAACGCCTCGTTGATATCTAGAATCCGCAGGTCCCTGTCGAGCACGATCATGAGATCCCGGCTATGCTGGAGAACCGTCGCAAAGGGCAACCGCTGGGCGAGAGAGTAGATCTTGGCCGTCCCGCAGCTACGCGCCTCCACCTGTCCAGAGGCCAGAAGAATGTCCAGGTATTTTCCGACCGTATTTTTTGTCCGCTCGAGAATATTCGCAATGTCTGTTGCCGTCATCCCCTGGGGATTTTCCCGTAAAATCTTTTTTATACGGGTGAAATCCTCCCCAACCTTGTGTGAAACCATAAACGAAGATCCCGTGGTCCGTATCAGATAATAAAATCATATGATACGCTATTATTACAACCTTTTATGATACAATTAGGTAATATTTAAATACTATAAGATATCACCTCATGAGCCATGGAAGATAGAGCGATGATCAGGACAGAAGAAATGCAGAATATCCCAGGAAATCCTCGGCAGAGGATAAACAGGACACTGCTCCTGCTGATCCTACCCTTTGTTCTCGCGGCATTGCCCTTCGCAGCGACGGCAGCAATCGGAGATCCGACCGTCACTGTCGCGAGTTATCAGGTAAGCCCCGCGATCCTTCTCCCGGGAGAAGAGGGAATCATCACCATCGTGGTACAGAATACCGCAAACAGTGCGAGCTCCACGGACACATTGGTTGACAGTGGTTATTCCGGTTCCACCACCAGTTCGGAAACCAAAGATATCCCGGTTGTTTTCGATTCGATCAGTCTGTTCGGAAATGGTGTCGAGGTGCTGGAGGGCAACTTCGACCACGTTGGTGCGCTCGGGCCCGGTCAATCGATGCAACTCACCTTTCTTATCCGGACACCCATAAAGAGCGGGATGTACTTCCCGGACGTGTGGATCCGTATCCCGGATGGCACCAACGTCCGCTACCCGGTTCCGGTGAACGTGAATTCCACCATCGGCCTCCAGAAACAGGCAATTCTCGTGCTGACGAGTTCTCTTCCCGACTC
>JAJRCO010000400.1 GCA_028678905.1 Methanomicrobiales archaeon | reverse complement strand
GAGCAGATCAACTCGACGGCGGTCAAGCTCGCGCGCGAGGCACGGGAGATCTGCGGCCGCGACGTCTTCATCGCCGGCGCGATCGGCCCGCTCGGCAACTTCGACCCGCGGGACGAAGGGGCGGGCGCCGTGTTCGCCGAGCAGGCGCGGATCCTGGAAGGCCGCGGTGCCGATCTGTTCATGGTCGAGACGTTCTACGACCTCGACGAGCTCGAGGCCGCGATCGCGGGTGTCCGCTCAGTCTCGAGCCTGCCGATCGTCGCGCTGATGAGCTTCGACACCGACGCACAGACGCTCGGCGGTGTGACTGCGCGGCGGGCCGCGCAGCGGCTGAGCGCCCTCGACGTCGTCGCGTTCGGCGCCAACCACGGCCGCGGGCCTGCGGCAGCGCTGGCGGCGCTCTCCGAGATGCAGGGCGAGGGGGCGATCCTGGCCGCTCTGCCGAACGTCGGCCTCGCGACGATGACCGGCTCGCGGGTCACGTTCCCCCTCGCGACGAGCGAGTATTTCGGCGAGTTCGCGGCCCGGGCTCGTTCCCTCGGTGCGGGACTGATCGGCGGCTGCTGTGGCACGACCCCGACCCAGATCGCCGCGATCCGTGCCGCGATCGACGAGGGCCGCGAGGCGACCACGTCGGTCGAGATCCACCCGCACGACATCCAGCCGGCACACGTGGCGGCGGAGCAGAAGCCCACGGAGCTCGCCCGCATGCTCGAGACCGGCGAGTTCGTCGTCTCGGTGCAGCTCGATCCGCCGCTCGGCGGCAACGTCGAGGCACTGGTCGACGCGGCCCGCAAGATCAAGGAATCCGGGCTGGCCCAGATCGTCGACGTGAACGACAACCCTCGCGCGCGGGCTCGCATGAGCGGGCTGATGGCATCGGTGGCGATCGAGCAGCTGGCGGGTATCGAAACGGTGCCCCACCTGACGCCGCGAGACTCGACGATCGCCGGGCTCGAGTCGATGCTGCTCGGCGCGCTCGCCCAGGGGATCAGGAACGTGCTCGCGGTCTCCG
>JAJRCO010000303.1 GCA_028678905.1 Methanomicrobiales archaeon | reverse complement strand
TCAAAGAAGAAATATTCCTTCCTGGCCGGATCGGAAAAAATGATTACTCGACCAGGATACGGCAGGGAGAGGGGAGTTTATGTGAACCGTGCGAAAGGGCGGTTTTGGCCTTCTCGATATACTGAGGGGTGGTGAACACGGAGATCACTTTCTGCTGGGACGTCACTCTGGCCGCTGTTCCCACCGGTTTTCCGAAGGCCAGCCGCATCCCTTCCGAGACCCGGTCCGCTCCTGCGCCGGTCGCCTGCTTGTTCTCGCGGAGCACGTGATGCGGATAGGTGCGGATCTTCATGCGGAAGTTCGCCCTCCCGATGTCTTTCATCAGCCAGCGGTTGCAGCTGATACGCGCCGCCTCCAGTGCGGTGTGGCGGATCTGGCAGGCCTCTAGGATTACCAGGGACACCTCGTTCGGAAACGTCTCCTGGAGATTGCCGATGTCGAATTGGACCACTTTGTTCCCGGGCACGCCGCCCATGTATTCGCGGCGTGTATATGCCTTTTTCGCGAGATTTCTGTACATTCTGCCTGGTTTACGAACCATATGAAAAATCCTTCCCCCTGTCCGGAGCGGTTCTCCGGGACATTATACGCCATATTACATGGAAATGTGCACTATTAAACCTTACTGGGAGGCGTGGATTCCTCAGAGATCAGATCCAGCACGTGGCGGCGGATCGCAATGAAGGCCTGCGCGGTACGTTCCCTAGGACGTGTTTCAGACACTTCTACGATCTCCTTGATCCGGCCTGGTCGTCGGGTGAGCACCACGATGCGATCGGCGAGGAAGACCGCTTCGTCTACACTGTGGGTGACGAAAATCACGGTCTTGCGGGTCTTCTCCCAGATGTGGAGAAGCTCAAACTGCATACGGTTCCTGGTCTGGGCGTCCAGTGCTCCGAACGGCTCGTCCATGAGCAGGACTCGTGGTTCTATTGCAAGGGCACGCGCTACCGCCACCCGCTGCCGCATCCCTCCCGATAGTTCATATGTGCGGCTTTCCTCAAATCCGGTTAGACCAATGAGTGCGAGATACTGCCGGGCAATCCGGTACCGGTCATTACGGGGGATGCCCCGCACTTCCAGCCCGAAGGCGACATTATCGATGACCGTTCTCCATGGATAGAGCGAATATTCCTGAAAGATCATCGCCATATAAGGCGATGGGCCATCGATCACCTGTCCCTCCAGTTGCACCTCGCCCGAGGTCGCTTTTTCCAGCCCCCCAATAATGCGTAACAGGGTGGTCTTCCCGCATCCAGAAGGTCCAAGTATGCAAATGAACTCTCCCTCTCTCGCGGTCAGATCCATATCCGAGAGCGCGACAACTTCCCCCCCTGTATCCGTGGAAAATGTTTTAGACAGGTGTCTAATCTCCAGAATTATTCGTTGCTCCGATAATCCCCCGGAAGCCTTATCGCTCAAGACTCCTCCAGGAGAATCTCTTGTTTTCGATCTCCTTGAAAAGAAAATCAAAGCCTATACCGATGATTCCGATGACAATCATGCCGGCAATGATATACTGAATTTGCCCGAAGTTATAGGAGTAGAGTATCATATAGCCCAGTCCGTGACTCGTTCCCGGGAGCATTTCGGCGGCGACAACTGTCATCCAGGCGATTCCAAACCCTACGCGGAGCCCAGTCCATATGGTCGGAGCGGCTCCCGGAAGGATTACCTTGGAGAGAAGCTGACGTTCATTTGTTCCGAGCGTCGCTGCAACCTCAATCCAGGTTCTCTTCACGCCCTTCACTGCATCGATTGTATTCAGGAGAATTGGGAAGAATGCACCGATAAAGATGATAAATAGGATCGAGGTGATCCCAATCTTGAACCAGGCAAGGGAAAGGGGCAGCCAGGCAATCGGTGGTATGGGGCGAAAAATCTGAATGGTTGTATCGAAAAACTCCTCAAATCTGTGTGAGCGCCCCATCCCTACACCAAGAGGCACAGCGATCACTGCCCCGATTATAAAACCAAGGACAACGCGTTCAATGGAAAAACCCGCATGCTCGATCAGGCTCCCGCTCCCAAAGACATCTGCGGTCGGATGGAGGATCACTGTAATGACAGACTCCAGTTTAGGGAGAAAAAATTCGTTATTGATGACAATTGCCGCGACCTCCCACCCGATTAAAATAAGCAAGGGGAGAATGATGGCGATAGGCCTTCTCATTCCTCCCATTATGTCACCTTACCCCTTTAATAATTCTCTATATTTCCTGAGGAATCAACCCACTCTCTTCCAGTGCGTACCGCAGGAGGACATCCTGGATTGACCCCTTTCCGGGAGCTGCAATTTTCAGAGGTTTCCCTTCTGCTGCCCGCTCCTTGGCCCACGTGGCAAACGATGGCCAATCGGTTACTGGCGCGTCACGAGAGACCACGAGTCCCGATCCTTCATTATTGAGCGCAATGAGAATCTTGATCGGCGTTCCTTGGTCGATCGCACTGATCGCCGGTGGATTTCCCACATAGGCGAACTGGATAATATCAGTGGATGCTAGCTGCATCAGTTGTGGGCCGGCATCGCCGGGAATTAGTTTCAGTTCAGCAACTTTTTCACCATGCACAATTAAGTCCACAATTTCGGGTCGAGTTTGTGTGGAATCTTGTGGCTTGAGTGCAATTCCATACGTATCATTGAAATACTGCCACTTCTTTACCGCCACGAAGAGTGCTGCATGGTGATCTGACATTAAATAGCCAACCCCGACCTGTTTCTGCTCTTTGGGAGGAATCGCGATTGTACCATTATTCAGCATCGCTGATGCTCTCTGGTAGGGGCCAGTCTCAAAGAGGAGCTGCTCAGCCTGGGGGTCGCTGACATTGCTCAGTTTTCCTGGAAGTGTTTTCAGCTCACGCAGAGCATAGATGAACTCGAGCTGCCCATTCATCCAGCTCTCCGTGGGTTCGTTCGTAAACTTCACCGTGGGAATAGCCCTTTCAAGCACATCCACGGAAGATACGGTGATGTTCCCATAGGTGAAATTGCCCTTCCCGGCCAGCCAGTCGGCCACGATTTCTGCCGATTCATTCTGGTTTTCATTGATATATTTGGTTGCCAGGATGGTTGCGGTGGTGAGGGTATCCACGAGTCCCGGGTTTCGCGCCAGCACATCTTCACGACTCGTGAGAACGCAGCATGGATGATTCTTCCATCTTCCCGCGGGAGGAAGTTCACCGGAATATACGACAACTTTCCCGATGTTCGCGAGGGGTGCAACTTCCACGAAGGGTTGCCAGGCAATATACCCATCGACCTGGCCGGTTGCAAGCAGGGTTGGCATAGGGCCGGTGCCCTTGCTGTAGATGATCCCCACAGTATTTGCGGTGGGAGTTTGTGTCAGGCACCCTGCACCCACGAGAATTGCAATGAAGAGCAGGGGGATCGCAAAGAGATATCGTTTTCTCATATAGTGCTAGGTTGGCATTCCGGATATATAATATCTCTTAAATTGAAAATTATTTAATACAATTGTCCCATAAAATTTTATTTTTTATCCTAAAAAAGCCTATAAAAGAGTATAAATGTCCATTTTCCAAAAATCTTCACATTTGGATGAATCTGATAACTTTTATCTAAATATTGACCTAATTGTATCTATAATATGACACAATTAGATCCAATTGACCGCCTAATTAAAGCAGCACTTCGTTCTGATGAGGAATTTGTGGAAACCCTCAAAGAGATTGTCAAATATGATTTACGAATGAGCGTTCGGGAGCTGGCCGTTCAGAGCGGTATTGCCCAATCCTCCCTCTATAAGATCCTCCATGGAAAGCGATCTCCAAATCTTACCACCCTGAGGGCTATCATACGTGCACTGCGAATATTCTACAAAAGGGGTGAAGAGGGGCAATTCATCGGGGTCATCGCCGCACGTCCCGTCCTGGAAGGCATCGTAGAGCGGATCACCGAGGTGGACGGGCATCCCATCCGCGTGCGAGAGTACCCAGTCCAGACGGTAGAAGACGCTATCGTAGCCGGCGTGCGGGCGGAGCGGGAAGGGGCGATCGGGATCGTGTGCGCCCCCATCGTGAGCGGCCCCATCGAGCAGCTGGTGAGCGTCCCGGTGGCCACCATCGTCCCCCGGGAGAGCATGGTCCTGGCCATAGAGCGGGCCGCACGAAAAGGATGGCATTAATCTCTGTCCCGACCAGTTTATGGGTGAGAGAATGATAATGGAACGGGACCGGATTCGTGCCGGGAGGCTCTCCGAGGACAGATCCCGGGAGGTGGCGGAGTTTCTTTCCTCCATGGAGGCTGACCGGTGGATCGCAGAGGCCGACATCCTCGTGGATATCGCCCACCTTCTGATGCTGCACCACCAGGGTCTGGTGGAAAAGGACACTGCACGGGTGCTTTTGGAAGCGCTCCTGGAGCTGTATGAACGGGGCATCCCAGAGGAGGTTTTCGACGACTGCTACGAGGACATCCACGCCGGAATTGAAGCCTATCTGATCGGCCGGACCGGTATCGATCGGGGAGGACGGCTCCACACCGGGCGGTCCCGCAACGACGAGGTGGCGACCTGCATCCGTCTCCGCCTGCGGGAGGAGATGACCGGGCTGATGGGGGAGCTTATCCTTCTGCGGGAGACCCTGCTGGACACCGCGGCGCATCAGGAAACCGCGGTGATGCCCGGCTTTACCCATCTGCAGCACGCCCAGCCTACCACCCTTGCCCATCACCTGGCAGCCTATGAAGAAGCGTTTGCCCGGGATTTTGAGCGGTTCCAGGCGGCATTCGGCCGAGTGAACCGAAGCCCTCTCGG
>JAJRCO010000245.1 GCA_028678905.1 Methanomicrobiales archaeon | reverse complement strand
TCAAGGAACTCGAGCCGACAGTCGCCGGTATCTTCGAACCTCTGCCGGCGGAGAGTTCGCTGGCGGCTGCCGCGATGGCGTCCCGCCAACTCGCCGCGTATTTCGAAGAAGAGGCGGGCTGGTCTCCCGGATGGGCCCGGGCATATGCATTTGGCTGCGACCCGGAACGTTTCAAGGAATTCTGGCGAAACGCGACGGGAGATGTCCGGGAGTTCGGAGAGTTCATGAGGGAGTGCACGGACGAATGGGCTCGGCGCCGCAAAGCGAAAGCCGAGGGGCCAGAAAAGTAGGTTTTGAGAAGGTGTGCGCTGATTGACCTGATCGCCCTCACTTCGAAGGTAAGGGATTAATGGTGTGTCCGCTCAAGGGGATTGATCCGCTGCCGCCACTCCCCGATTCGCCTGGATCCGTGAAAATCCGCGTCCGCCTGCATTTTCGCCTTGTCTGCCGGGCGTACTCTCCCCACGTCTCCCGATAGTCGACTCGATCAACGTCTTGCGCTGCGATTGACTAGGATTGCCGTCCAAGGAACAGCACTCCGAAATCGTCATCGAACCCGTGTGATTTGACAAAGCCACTTCCGACAGGTAAGCATTGATTCTAACCATTTTTCGCCCTGGTACATCATAATCGGAACGGCACCGAGGCACTGTCCATGATGACGACATTAGAAGCGCTGCTCCAGGATGTTCGGTATGGTCTCCGGCAATTGGGTCGAAGCCCCGTGTTCGCGGCAGTTGCGGTTCTGACGCTGGCGTTGGGTATGGGCGCAAATACGGCCATCTTCAGCATCACGAATGCCATCCTGCTAAGGCTCTTGCCGGTGCGCAATCCCGAGCAATTGGTCTATCTGCATACATCGGACTTTCCGGGATCGCAGAGCGGATATGGCGATACGTCGCTCACAGAGCCAGTCTACGAGCAGCTTCGGGTGCAGCGCGCGGTTTTCTCCGACTTGATGGCTTACGCTCCGCTGGGCTTCAGTCGGGTGGCGGTGCGCCACGGCACCAATCCCGAAGAGGCGCGCGTGGACATGGTCAGTGGAAACTTCTTCTCCGGCTTGGGAGTCGCGCCCCTGGCAGGAAGATTGTTTACTGCCGACGACGAAGCCGCGCACGCGCCCGTTGCTGTTGTCAGCCATTCCTACTGGGCGACGCGGCTGGGTGGAAGCTATTCCGTGATCTGG
>JAJRCO010000321.1 GCA_028678905.1 Methanomicrobiales archaeon | reverse complement strand
GTTTTATTGCAGTGGCAGGTGTGGTGAAATCAGCGACCACCCCTGGGGGTACTCCCTTGGTCATGGGGGTGAACAAGCCCTTTCCATATTTATCCACACCAAAATTGCCGATATCGTTCATGGTCTGGTTCGCGATCAGGAAATTGACAAACTCGTTGGCAAGTTCGATCTTCCGCGAGTCCGGGTTCGGAGGATATACAGTCATCACACTGTACACATTCAGCAAAGAGGAGCCGCTGGCAACCAGTGGGGTCAGGCTCAGATTGCTCTTGAAGGCAAGGAAGGTTCCTTCGTCGGAGAGGGTGTAAGCCTGTTTCTCGTTTGCAAGGGTGAGTGTCTCGCCCATTCCTTTACCTGCCTCCAGGTACCAGATGCCTGATTTCTGGATCTGGGCAGAATAGTTGAAACCGGCATTCTTCCAGATATTCTGCTCGGCTGTGTGGGTTCCTGAGCTATCACCACGTGAGACAAAGAACACATTCGAACCCGATTTCATCCCATCGGTGCGAATCTTCCTGAACGCGTCTTCCGGGCTCATTCCGGATATACCGGCAGGATCACTTGGCGGTCCAACGATGATGAAGTAATTGTAGGCAAAACTGCGCCGGTTTAGTCCAAATCCATCTTCCAGATACGTCATTTCCTGACTCGGAGAATGTACCAGAAGCACGTGGGCATCTCCCCGCTTGGCTAGCTCTATTGCCTTGCCGGTACCCTGGGAGGTGATTTGCA
Organism: Methanomicrobiales archaeon; assembly: GCA_028678905.1. Classification (GTDB taxonomy): domain Archaea; phylum Halobacteriota; class Methanomicrobia; order Methanomicrobiales; family JACTUA01; genus JAJRCM01. The sequence continues at coordinate 19,527 of JAJRCO010000321.1, read as the reverse complement.
GATCAACGTTGTACTGCGATTCATAGATTGTCTCCAAATAGTTGAGGAGTCCCGTGTCGTACAGACTCGTGGTGGTGGCAATCAGCAAGGTCTCCCGTGGTCCGGCAGGAGTTGTGGGTACGGCAGTAGTCGGGGCCGCGGTGGTTACAGTAGGGGTGGGCGTTACAGTCGGAGGAGTGGTATTCGTGCATCCGCACAGACATACTCCAGCGACAAGAAGGGCCAGTGAGATGGCCAGAATAACATCAGAGCGCATTTTTTTCACCATAGAACAGGATCAGAATTGGAGAGTTTCCTATTATATTTTTCTAATTAATTCTTTGAATTTGTTAAGTAAAAGTAGTTACCAACTGATATACCAGATGATATCGAGGGGTAAAAATCCAGTCTCAAAGAAACCTTAACTACTTTCTAAGCGACCATGATAGGGTATGTGGAAGGCGCTGGACATCGAGGCCTGGCTCGCTGGCAGGCAGTCGAGCCTGGAGGAGGCTCGAGGTTCCGTACTCGAGATCATCGATCAAGTGAGGACAGAGGGCGATGTTGCCCTGCGGAAGCTTTCCCGCCATTATAGACTCGAGGAGATCGCGATCTCCGATGAGGAGCGGGAGGCAGCCTATGAGCAGGTGGACGCCAAGATCATTGAAAGCCTGATCGAAGCGGAGGCGCGAATCACCCAGTTCCACGAACTCCAGCGCCCGAAAGATCTGTGGCTTCAGGAAATGGAGAGGGGTATTATTCTGGGAGTAAAGACCACCCCCCTGCGCCGGGTAGGCCTCTATGTTCCTGGCGGGAGAGCGCCGTATCCATCCTCTGCCCTGATGTGCGCGATACCAGCGAGAGTGGCGGGAGTGAAAGAGATCTGTGCATGCTCTCCTCCTCCCATCAATCCTATGACACTCGTCGCACTGGATATAGCGGGAGTCACCGAGATCTATCGTTCCGGGGGAGCGCAGGCCATCGCCGCCATGGCGCTGGGAACGGAGACCATTCCTCCGGTTCAGAAGATCGTGGGACCGGGCAACGTCTACGTGACCCTCGCAAAGATGCTCCTCCGCGAGGCAGTGGAAATCGATTTTCCTGCCGGTCCCAGCGAGATCGCGATCATCGCCGACGGTACTGCCGATTCACGGATCATCGCACACGATATCCTCGCACAGGCCGAACACGATCCACACGCGGCATGTATCCTGATCACCACCGAAAAATCTCTCGCGGTCAAGGTCGGAAAAGAGGTCGCCGCTCTAGCCGAGAGGGCCGAGAGAAGGGAGATCATCATGCAGGCGCTGGAGAACTGTGGCTATATCGTCGTCCAGGACCTCGAGGAGGCGACCGACGTTTCGGACGAAGTCGCACCGGAACACCTCTCCATCCAGGTTTCCGATCCCTTGGCGGTCCTTAACCGGATCCAGAATGCAGGGGCGATATTCGTGGGCAGAAACGCGGCCGTCGCCTGTGGGGACTACGCAGTGGGGACAAATCACGTGCTCCCAACCGCGGGGTATGCGAAGACCTATTCGGGGCTCGACGTCCGTCACTTCTGCAAGACGTCCTCGGTCCAGGTGATCGATCGGAAAGGGTTGGAGGCCATCGGTGATGTAGTAGAGACTCTTGCTGAAGCCGAGGGGCTTTTCGCCCACGCAAATTCGGTGAAGGCAAGAAGGGAATAGAGACCGGGTAAGACACCTTTTTTTACCGTATGTATTGTCCGAACGATTCATCTGGTAAATCTCGGGAAGAAATTTACACCAAATCCGTAAAGGACAAAGCTCCCCCCCCCGTTTTTTTTAGTCGGGAGACTTTAGTCAGGCTGAAGGGAGCTTTCCAAACGATCTCACTAGCGGATAACCAATTCGCGAATGAAAGGTCTCACGGATTCCTCAACTTTATTGCACTTGATCCCCCACTATGCGGGTGAGGAAGATTCACCGATGGCAGAAAAGGATGATGCAGGCAAGAAAGAGGACAAGAAAGCGGAGCTGAAGATTTCCGGCATGAACTGTCCCACCTGCGTGCTCACCCTGGAGAAATCCCTCTCTGCAGTGGAGGGTGTGGACACAGTCCAGGTGAACCTGGCCACGGAGACCGCCCGGGTTACCTACAATCCGGAAAAAGCGGACTTGTCAGACTTGGAAAAAGCGGTAAAGGACTCCGGATACGGGGTGATCAACGAGAGGGCAGTCATCAAGGTGGGGGGCATGGTCTGCGCGAGCTGTGTGGAAACCATCGAAGCAGCCCTGCGGGCGCTCGATGGTGTCATGGAGGCCTGGGTGAACTTGGGGATCGAGCGGGCCTATGTAACCTATAATCCCCACCAGGTGACCATGGAGGACATGCGTAGGGCGATCGAGGAGGCCGGCTACCAGTTCCTGGGGCTGGCCGGAGAGGAGAATCTGGAACAGGAAAAGCAGGAACGGGAAAAGGATCTCCACGATAAAGCACGGCGGATCTGGATCGGCTTTGGAGTTTCGATACCGCTGTTAATTCTGATGTACGTTCCAATCCTGTCTGCGGAGATTCTCCCCTATTTTATGTTCGTGGTCGCCACACCGGCTTTCCTGTATCTGGGATACCCCATCTTTCTTGCCTCCTATCGGGCTCTAAAAAACTGGGTGCTGAACATGGACGTAATGTATGCCATGGGGATCGGGGTTGCCTATGGGGCCAGTGTGCTTGGCACGTTCGGGATCGTCCTCACTCGCGATTTCATGTTCTACGAAACGGCGGTGATGCTCGCCGCGTTTCTCACTCTGGGACGGTTCCTGGAAGTGCGGGCAAAGGGTAGGACCTCAGAGGCTATCAAAAAGCTCCTGGGTCTCCAACCCAAGACCGCCACGGTAGTACGTGACGGGTCTGAGAAAGAGATCCCCCTGGAGTTGCTGCAGCCTGACGACCTGCTGCGGGTGAAGCCCGGTGAGAGGGTACCAGTGGATGGCGAGGTGGTGTTGGGAGAGAGCTATGTGGATGAATCGATGATCACCGGCGAACCTCTGCCGGTGGCGAAGAGGGTAGGTTCCGAGGTTATCGGCGGGACCGTGAACACCAACAGCGTCCTTACCCTCCGCGCGACCCGGGTGGGTAGAGACACCGTGCTTGCCCAGATCGTCCGAATGGTGGAGGAGGCACAAGGAACAAAGCCACCGGTCCAGAGAATTGCAGACACCGCAGTCAGCTACTTCATTCCCACGGTTCTGGTCATTGCTTTCCTCTCTTTTGGTCTGTGGTACCTCGTTGCAGGTAATACCCTGCTTTTTTCCCTCACCGCGCTGATCTCCGTCCTGGTCATCGCCTGTCCCTGTGCGCTGGGTTTGGCTACACCTACCGCAGTGACGGTCGGGCTCGGGCGTGGTGCGGAGCTGGGAGTGTTGATTAAGAGGGGAGAGGCACTCGAAATCCCTGAACATCTGACCATGGTGATCTTCGATAAGACCGGCACACTCACCCGGGGGAAGCCTGAAGTCACTGATGTGCTCCCATACGGGATCTCAAACATAACCCTCCTCTCCCTTGCTGCCAGCGTGGAGAGAAATTCCCAGCACCCGGTAGCCCAGGCAGTGATTCGGGAAGCGGATCGTCAGGGGCTGACTCTTCAGGAGACGGTGGGTTTTGATACTATCGGAGGTAAAGGGGTAATCGCCCGGGTGCTCGGAGAGGATGTATTTATCGGAAACCGTGCACTGCTGAAAGACCGCTCGATCCCTCTTCCCCCGGAGATTGATCAGGCGCTCACCGGCCTGGAGGCACAGGGGAAGACAGTAATGATCGTGGGGACGGGTGCCCAGCTGATGGGGTTGATCGCCGTCGCCGATACTCTGAAGGACACCGCACGGCAGGCAATTTCCAACCTGCAGGAAATGCACCTGAAAGTTGCGATGATCACCGGAGACAACATCCGCACCGCCAGGACCATCGCCGATCAGATCGGGATCGAATCGGTCATCGCGGAGGTTCTTCCCGGGGACAAGGCGCGGGAGGTGAAGCGTCTGCAGGATTCAGGAGAGGTGGTCGCCTTCGTAGGCGACGGGATCAACGATGCTCCCGCCCTCGCCCAGGCAGACGTAGGGATCGCCATCGGCAGCGGAACAGATGTGGCAATCGAAAGCGGGGATATTGTTCTGATGAGGGACGATCTCCTGGATGTGGTGGCCGCCATCCAGCTCAGCCGGAAGGTGATGGCCCGCATCAAGCAGAATCTGTTCTGGGCTTTCGCCTACAACGCCGCGCTTATCCCCATTGCTGCGGGTGTGCTGTATCCGTTCTTTGGCATCACCTTCCGGCCCGAACTGGCCGGGCTTGCCATGGCACTGAGCTCGGTCACGGTGGTATCCCTATCCCTCCTGCTCAAAGGATATATACCCCCTGTGAGAAGACTGGTGTGAGGTAGAGATCAATGGTCGTAGATCCGGTATGCAACATGATAGTGGACGAAAAGACCGCCCGCTTCACCACTGAATACAAAGGGAAGAAGTATTATTTCTGTGCACCAGGTTGTAAGAAAAAGTTTGAGGCCGAACCGGAAAAATATCTCTCCTGAACTTTTTTTCTTTTCGGAATTTTCGCTACGGCAAACGGGATCTGTTCGCCCGGGCAAAAAGTATCCAGAATCTTGACGATTTTCTTGATCGGACGGTGGTCGTCCAAGCCTTTAAGAACGAGAGAAGAACAGGAAGGGGGGATGTCAGCCAAAACGATACTGATTACCGGGTCTACCGATGGAATCGGGAAGGCAACAGCCCGGGAGCTGCTGGCCCACGGTCACCGTGTGGTCCTGCACGGGAGGAACGAGGGGAAAGGGCAGAAGGTGATAAAAGAACTTGCACAGGAAACCGGGCACGAACCCTCCAGATATTTCAATGCCGATCTCTCTTCCCAGAACTCGATTCACCGCCTGGCCGATGAGCTCGCTGCCTTCTTCCCGCTCCTGGATGTCCTGATGAACAATGCGGGCACTTACCAGCCGGAACGCCACGTCACCGAGGAAGGAGCGGAACTGACCTTCGCGGTGAATTATCTGGCGCCCTTCATGCTGACCCTTCTGCTCAGGGATACCCTGCAAAAGAGCGCCTCCGCGCGGGTGGTGAATGTGGCCTCGACCGCCCACCGGGATGTCTATCGGCTGGAGTGGGAGAACCTGCAGGGAGAGAGAAGGGGTACGATCCGTGGTATGCGTATTCCCTCTCCAAGTTCGCCGTGATCACATTCACCTACCGTCTGTCCGGGCATCTGGAGGGAGAGAAGGTAACCGCGAACTGCCTTCACCCGGGCGTTATCGACACGAAGATTCTCCACACCGCGTTTCCCGGCATGCGGGGTGCATCCCCGAAGGAGGGAGCAAAGACCTCAGTGTATCTCGCCAAGGGAGTAACAGGACGGTATTACGAGGAGATGTGTCCGGTTCGTTCAGAGCCCCTTACCTACGATCAGGACGTTCAGAACCGGTTATGGGAGGTCGCGGAGAGGCTGACCGGAATCACCTCCCTCTGAATGCGGTGAAAGTAAAATTAGGGGGCATTTTTTATAACGGCACCAAAGGGAAAAATTTGATGAGGCTCCTTCCTTTTGGCGTTCCGTGGTATGCTCGAATGGGGTACGATTTTTTTTTATTTTTCTAAAGTAAGGTTTCCCTCTCTTGATCAGGATACGCTTTTTAGGCCGGATTAAATGATGAAGTCCTCTTCAGGCTCCAAGAAAACCTAATTACGTTTTCATGCGGATCCTTGAGGACTCATTTTTTATCTGTGGGAGAGATCCCGTGCGGTCGGATGCGATACATAACCAGAAAAAAAATTATGTTAGCCATGTCCGATGAGATGCATCCGCAGACTGTCCTCTTTTCGATACTTCTCTGCGATAGCGAGAGCGACTGCACGGAGTGCCTGATGTTCCTCCAGGCACCGCATAGGGGGAGATGCCTTATGCACCAAAGCCGATGTGTTCTCTGTCAGCTGGATTATCTCTGTGGCGATGACTGCGTTCAGCCATAACAGGTCTCGCAGCATCTCACCTATTTCCATATCGTTTTCCATAATTCTATGTACCACCGGATAGGTAATTTTTTTGAGGGTCGTATTCCCATGCTATGCGGGTATTATGGATACTACTGGACGGCAGGAGACCTATCTGGAGCGAATACGAAAATATGGGCGAGATGTCAATCCTTTTTTCCGGTTGATGGGGATCGACGTAGACGAGATCGGGGAGGGAAAAGCATGTCTTTCCCTGCAGATCCGCCCGGATATGCTCAACGGAGTGGGTTGGATGCAGGGGGGAATTTTTGCTTCGCTCGCCGATGAAGCGATGGCACTCGCCCTCTATACACAGACCGCCCCTGATGAACAGATCGCGACTATCGCAGAGAGCACCAGCTTTATCCGCGGCGAAAGGGAAGGATTGATTGTGGGGATTGGATGGGTGGTCCGCAAAGGCCGAAAGGTGGCGTTCCTTGAAGGAGAGGTGAGAAAAGGAGATCGTGAGGGAGAGGTGCTTGCCCGTACCAGCGCGTCTTTTCTGTTGATCAAGTGACCTTTAATGGCCGCCGGTAGCCTATCGGGCCCCGTAAAAGGGTTTTTCCAATATCCTGTGATTTAATATCCTTTTGTGATCAAATGTTACACTACTGGTGAGAGGGTTGAAATATATCATTGTAACCGGCGGAGTCATGAGCGGCCTGGGGAAGGGAATCACCACCGCCTCCATTGGACGTATTTTAAAAAATAGGGGCTACGAGATCACGGCGGTGAAGATTGATCCGTACCTCAATATCGATGCCGGAACCATGAACCCTGCTCAGCATGGAGAGGTCTTTGTCCTGAGCGACGGAAGCGAGGTAGATCTGGATCTGGGCAATTATGAGCGCTTCCTGGATATAAACCTCAATGCATCCCACAATCTCACCACGGGGAAAGTGTATCGAAACGTCATTGAGAAGGAACGACGGGGAGACTATCTGGGCAGCACCGTGCAGATCATCCCCCATGTAACTGACGAAATCAAGGGCTGCATCAAAAAAGCGGCCATTCAGAAGGTCAACAATATTGTGCCGGAGATCTGCCTGGTCGAAGTAGGTGGGACGGTGGGCGATATTGAAAGTATGCCTTTCCTGGAAGCGGTCCGCCAGATGCGGGGCGAGCTTCCCTCCCAGGACATGGTCCTGATTCACGTCACTCTGGTTCCCGTAGACACCATGGGAGAACTCAAGACCAAACCCACCCAGCATTCTGTAAAGGCTCTGCGAGAGGTGGGTATTCAGCCCGATTTCATCGTGGCCCGAAGCACCAGGACCACCGATAAAAACACCAAAAAGAAGATCTCGGCATTCTGCGACGTCCCACCCGAGGCAGTGATCAGCGCAGCCACGGTACCGGACATTTATGAAGTTCCTGTCGAACTGGAGAGGGAGGGACTCGCCGATGTGCTGTGCGGACGCTTGCATCTGGAGAAACGGGAGCCGGACACGGGTTGGTACCGCACGGTAATGAAAAACTATACCGGCAGCACCACTATCGCTATCGTAAGCAAGTATGGTATCGAAGACGTGTATATAAGTATCAAGGAAGCCCTTAAACATGCGGGACGGGCGCTGTCAACCCAGGTGGAGATCATCTGGATGGATGCCGAACGCCTGGACAATGCATCGCTCGCCCAGGTGGACGGCATTCTGGTGCCCGGTGGATTCGGCTCCCGGGGGGTGGAGGGAAAACTTCAGGCAGTGGAGTTTGCCCGCACCCAGGGCATTCCCTATCTCGGCCTCTGTTTTGGATTCCAGCTGGCGGTGGTAGAGTACGCACGGAATGTGCTCGGTTGGAAAGACGCCACCAGTGAGGAGATCGGGAAGGGAAAATTTGTGATTGCTATTTTACCCGAGCAGCAGAACGTATCCGGTCTCGGTGGGACCATGAGGCTGGGGAATTATCCTGTCGACATTGCCGGGGACACCCTGATCCATCGCCTGTACGGAAAAAAGGAGATCGTGGAACGTCATCGTCATCGCTACGAGGTGAACCCCGAGTACATACCGGAACTGGAGAAGTCCGGGCTGATATTCTCCTCCCGCAACCGGAACCGGATGGAATCCTGCGAGATCAAGGGCCACCCCTTCTATCTGGCCACCCAGTTCCATCCCGAATTCACCTCGCGGCCGGCTCATCCCTCTCCACCTTTCTTGGGATTCGTCCGGGCGGCAAGAGAGCGAAAAGCCATGAGGGATCGTGGGGGTTGAGAATATGGATGCAAATGCCTTTATCGAAACGGCGATCCGGGAGATTCGACAGACCGCGGGAGAAGACCGGGTAGTGATGGCCCTCTCCGGTGGCGTAGACAGCTCGGTCTGCGCCGCCCTCGCAGAGAAAGCGATCGGGGACCGCCTGGCGCCCATCTACATCGATACCGGTCTGATGCGGAAGGGGGAAACCGAACGTATCGTTCACTTATTTGGTCACCTCGACCTTCAGGTGATCGACGCCCATGATGAATTCTTCTCCGCATTGCAGGGGATCTGTGACCCTGAACAGAAGAGGAAGGTGATCGGGGAGCGATTCATCCGCATCTTCGAGCGGGAGGCGGAACGGAACGGTGCACGGTCTTATCTGCAGGGAACCATCTATCCGGATCGGATCGAGAGCCAGGGGGGGATAAAAAGCCACCACAACGTGGGGGGAATGCCCGTCGCAGTGGCCTTCCGGCAGATCATCGAACCGTTGCGGGACCTGTATAAGGACGAAGTGCGGGAAGTGGCAGGAGCGCTCGATCTGCCCCCGGAGATTCAGCATCGCATGCCCTTTCCTGGGCCCGGACTTGCGGTTCGGGTGGTAGGAGAGGTCACCCGGGAGAAAATCGCCGTGGTCCGGGAGGCCAATGCCATCGTCGAAGAGGAGCTGATCGATCAATATCACCCCTGGCAGTGCCTGGCTGCACTTTTGAGCCTGGGAACCGGGGTAAAGGGAGATAACCGCATACATGGCTGGGTTGTGGCGGTGCGAGCGGTCGCCTCGCGGGACGGTATGACCGCCAATCCCCTGGACCTACCCTATGAGGTGCTGGAGAAGTTGCAGTCGCGCATCACCGCAGAGATTCCAACGGTCGCCCGGGTGGTGTATGACGTCACCCCCAAGCCTCCCGCTACCATCGAGTATGAGTGAGGATTTCACATGGACATGACAACAGATTATCGCGAACTGGACAGGCGGTTCTACATGCCCGTATTCAGCCGGGATACGATGATCGTCCGCGGCCGGGGAGCCCGGGTCTGGGACGACACCGGCAAGGAGTACATCGACTGCGTGGCAGGCATTGCAGTCTGCAGCACCGGTCACTGCCACCCCGAGGTCGTCCAGGCGATCTGCGACCAGGCGCACGACCTGATTCACTGCTCCAATCTTTACTACATCCCGCACCAGGGAGAGCTGGCGGCCCGGCTTGCCGGGATCACCGGCCTCTCCCGGGTGTTCCTCACCAATTCGGGAGCCGAGGCCACCGAAGGCGCATTGAAACTCGCCCGAGTTGTGACGGGTAGGAAAAAATTTGTGGCCTTTGAGCATGGGTTCCATGGCCGGACTATGGGGGCACTTGCGGTTACCCACAAACCGGCGATCCGGGAACCCTTCATGCCCCTGGAACCCACCTGTACTTTTCTTCGGTATGGCGACCTGGAGGGGCTGCGCAAGAACGTCACCAGGGAGACCGCCGCTGTGGTAGTGGAACCCATCCAGGGCGAGGCAGGCGTCATTGTGCCTCCGGAGGGATTTCTCGAAGGAGTGCGGGAGCGTTGCGATGATACCGGTGCCCTCATGGTGGTGGATGAAGTCCAGTCCGGGATGGGGCGCACTGGAAAATGGCTGGCAATCCAGCACGAGAAGGTTACACCGGATGTGGTCCTACTCGCAAAGGGCCTGGCCAGTGGCTTTCCCATCGGGGCACTAGTGACCGCCGAGGAGTACCAGTTCAGGAAGTCGGAACATGGAAGCACCTTCGGGGGTGGCCCGCTCGCCTGTGCTGCCGCTCTTGCAACGATCAGAGTTATCGAGCAACTCCTTCCTGGGGTTCCGGGAAAAGGAGAGCGGTTCCGGAACGGTCTTTCCCGCTATCAGCCACGGGTGAAAGGTCTGATGATCGGGATCAGCGTGGGTGAGCGGTGCCCCCAGATCCAGAAATCCTGCGCCGAGGCGGGAGTTCTGATTAACTGTGCAGCAGAAGGAAATCTCCGCCTGGTCCCCCCGCTGGTCATCAGTTATGCCGAGATCGACCGGGCAGTGGAGGCGCTGCATGCGTCCCTCGGTTAGGGGCATTTATCAGCGACCCGGCTACATCTATGCGACCCGTGCGGAGGAGCTCGCACGAAAGGAAGGTTACACCCGGTTAGCCAGACTGGCGAGCAATGAAAACCCGTTTCCCCTCTCCCCGCAGGCAAAAGAGATGGCCCGGGAGGCCCTGGACGAAGTGAACCGCTACCCTCCCGAGTACCAAACATGTCTTACTGAAGCGCTGGCCCGGCACTGTTCCTGGCGGCACATAGTGCTGGGAAACGGCATGGACGGGGTCATCGAGGCGGTGATTCGGACTCTGATCGATCCAGGAGACGAAGTGGTGGTGGCCGAACCGACGTTCTCCTTTTACCGGGTGGCAGCGACGGCCCAGACGGCAGAGGTGCGGGGAGTTCCAAGAAAGAAGGATTTCTCGGTGGATGTACCGGCGTTTATCCACGGGTGTCGGGAGGCGAAGCTGGCCTTTCTGTGCACACCCAATAATCCCACCGCTAACCTTACCTCCTGTGAAGAGGTGAGGAAGATCCTCGATGCAACGGACACGATGCTCTTCCTGGACAACGCCTATATCGAATTTGCCGACGCTGAATACCGTGATCTGATGGCGGAGTACGACCATCTCATCATCGGAAGGACGATGTCCAAGGCGTTTTCCATGGCTGGACTGCGTCTGGGGTATGCTCTGGTGCCCAGCTGGTTCGTATCCCCCTATCACCGGGCGTCCACCCCATTTGCGGTTAACCGGGTCACCGCTGCCGCCGCATTGGGGGCGCTTTCAGATCTCGATCACGTCAGAGAGAGTAAAGCACATGTCGCCTATTGGAGGAAAAAGTTCCTGGAATCGATACCCTACCCGACCTTTCCCTCGCAGGCGAATTTTGTGCTCATCGATACGACCCCTCATCGGGGTGAAGAAATGATGGAACAGCTCGCGAAACGTGGAATACTGGTCCGTTCGTGTGAAAGTTTCCCTGGCCTCGGGGATCACTACATACGGGTGAATATTGGAGCAGATTGGGAGAATGAACTCTTCCTTACCGTGATCAACGCCCTATGATGATTGGTCTCACCGGCACTCCCGGCACCGGCAAATCGACAGTAGCTGACGAGCTCGCACGGAGAGGTCGCCGGGTGATCCACCTCGTAGATACTATCCGCCCCTACATCCTGGAGAAGGATGAACAGAGGAGCACCAGCGTAGTGGATGAACAACGCTGGGCAGAGGAATTTGTACCCTTTGATGGTGTCGTCGAAGGCCATCTGGCCCATTATCTTCCCTGCGACAGGATTATTGTACTCCGCTGCCGACCGGATATCCTGGCCGCCCGCCTGAAAGCAAGAGGCTATCCCGAGGAGAAGATCCGGGAGAACGTGGAGGCAGAAGCGCTAGACGTTATCCTGCAGGAAACGGTGGATCGATTCGGTGAAGATCAGATCTACGAGATCGATGGGACGCTGCATATGGTACCAGAAATTGCCGACCAAGTGGAATTGGTCATCGAGGGTACTTGCCTTTCTTCCTACGGGGATATCGACTGGTCCAGGTATCTCCTGGAGACGCCATGACTCTCGACCGGCTTCGTCCCTACACGGCGATTCTGCTCCGTCCTTTCACTGACTTCAGCAGTCGGGTGGGCATTACCCCGAATTTCTTCAGTGTACTATCATTCCTTGCGGCCATCGCCGCTGGTTTCGCCTTTTATGCGCAGAATCTCGTTCTCGCCCTCGTATTAGTATTTGTGAACGCCTTCAGCGACGCCCTGGACGGTACACTGGCCAGGGCATTGAAAAAAGAGAGCTTACGGGGCGATTTTCTCGATCATGTGATTGACCGGTATGCCGATCTCTTCATCATCATCGGCATTTTTGCCAACGAGACAGTTCCTTGGCCTATCGGAGTCTTCGGTCTCACTGGCGTGCTGATGTCATCCTATATCGGTACCCAGGCTCAAGCGGTGGGAGTGGGGCGCTACTATGGGGGAGTTCTCGGCCGTGCAGACCGCCTGGTTCTCATCCTCGGAGCGGGCATTCTGGATATCCTCGGCTTGAGCCACCCCTACTCACTTCCCTTCTTGGGTTGGCTCCTTTTGGTCTTCGGAGTTATGGGGCACTTTACCGCAGTTCAGAGGTTTCTGCACGTGTGGAGAAGAATGAGGTAACCTCAGCGAGTGCGTGCATAAATAGTGGTTATAGACCCAAAGGATAGGAACCCAACGGCGACCAGGAGCGTGGGCAGGGAGAATTCTGGCCTGACCGCAAGCAGAAGATAATAACCCGCGAGGAATCCCAGAATAAACGTAAACAATCCCCATCTTCCGATCACCACACAGTAGATAAGGGGCCCTAGAATAATGGGAAGCACCATTAGAGTGAGCAGATAATCGTTCAGGTTAAAACTGCTGATAATAGAGGCCTCAGTGTTCAGCACAAATGTACTGTACAGATAACCGACCACTGAACCAAAGATATCCACCTCTGAGGGGATGGTGTAGCGCATACAGAGCCCGCCAATGATCGAGGCCATGAACAGTTTGGTGAAGGCGTATGCATATTTCATGATCGTTCCTGCACTGGTTGTAGTTATATTTTTCAATTATATATAAATGTTATCACTTTATTAATATCCTTAAAAAAAAGTTAAAAAGTTATTTTTAAATGAAAAATATCAATTAAATTAATAAAATCAAATTTAACTAATATAGATTAAAACAAAATATTATATATTACATTTAATTAAATGACATCCCCATGTAACGGGAGAGATTTCTGCCATGTATTGAAAGATCAAAGTGTGTAACTTCCAAGCGCGAATGTGCCAACGAACGGATTGGTCAGAACCAGCGATCCAGTGTTTTCTGTCCCGACGTGGTGGCCAGCTTGTCGAGGGCCGAATCTATCCGTTCGGGTGAAAATTCGTACTGATCGCAGAGCATGCGGCGGATGCCCTCGCGATCCGGAGGTGTCCAGGAGAGCTTATAGTCTGTGTTCACCGGAGGTTGCAGGAAGAAATTCATGATCGGGACCGGGTCGAAATCCGGCAGTTCTTTTTCCAGGGTGGCCCCAAATTCTCGCCTCTTCACGATTTTCAGGGCGGTCTTCGCCCCGATACCGTGTACACCCTCATTGAAATCTGTTCCTACCAGAAGGGCTATCTCTACCAGCTGTTCACGGGTAATGGAAAGGCCGTTCAGCACTTCCTTGAGTATGATCCGCTCCGGGTTGATGGAAATCGTTCTTCCCCGCACCTTTCTCTTTCCGCTTACGGTCAGGTTCCGGGCAAGCACCGGAGAACCGAACAGGAGCGAATCGTAATCCTGGGAAACCGAATACTGGACATCCCCGATCTGCGCCATGAAGGCGGCCTGGGCCTCTCCTTCGCTGGGTGCCTGGACAGAGGGCACACCTAGCAGGTGCAGCAGCTGCCAGGAGGAGTCGATTACCGCAGCATCGACCCGTGCGGAGGATCGTGCATGTTTATAGGCTTCCCCGATTTCCCCTTTTTCCAGGGCCTCCTGCCATCGTTCCTTCGCCGCAATTCTCTGGCCTCTGCGGGTTTCGATCGTCCCCTGTTTGAAATGTGGTGGTTCACCATCGAAAACATATACTGAACGGATTCCCATTTCCAGGAAATTCAGGGTACGGAAGAGGATCCCGGAAAGATGCGATGTAATGCGGCCGTGGCTGTCCATCAGAGGCGTTCCATCCGGCTGGCGGATGATGGAGAGGAACTGGTAGAGAGCGTTGTGCGCATCCACCGCGGCGATCCCGGCCAGTCCTTCCCAGGCGATAGGTTTCTTGTACTCAATAATGATGTCACGCAGAGCAACGCCCATAAGCCGAGAAGAGAAAAAGGAAAGACCCTACCGGTACATCCGCCGGGAGAGATCCTGGACAATCTCATCCAGGTGGGCCACGGTATTCTCGTATTTCTTGCTCATCATGTTGGATATCTCCTCGAGATTGACCCGCATGGTGCGCTCTCTCGCGATGACGCTCGAATCAAGGTGACGGATTTTTGCGCTCATGGAGAGGAAAAGTCCACCCAGTGAGAGCATCATCAGGGTGGCCGCCACCGCGATAGTCAGATCCTGCCAGAGACGGAGAACGAGCACCAGGGTGGAGACCACCATGATGATAATAAGAATGATATCTGCAATGAATTCACGGATCTCCATGTTTTTACATGATGAAGACGCACTAATTAAACTACCTATATGAGTGGGAGGATGGAATGGACAGGCAGACCTTGATACCCCTTGCGGGGATGCTCGTCATGCTTCTGGTGGTGGAGGGGGTGGCTCTGCTGCTCTCTACACCTCTGTACGAGGCAGGTTATGCAGCGTTTGAAAATCCCGAGTCGATCGCCAATCCCTTCATCTTCATCGGCATACTGCTGGCGTTCACCCTGGTGCTGCTACTCCTGATACGTCTGGGGGTGAAGCGAATCATCTCCCTGATTATCATCTTCTCCATCTTCTTCACCCTCCTGTACACCTTTGAAGCCCTGGCAATCATCTATCTGGGAGGAACAGACCTGAACGCCCTTCTGGCACTGGGGGGTGCCGTGCTCGCGTCCGGTCTTCTCTATTTCTACCCGGAATGGTACGTGATCGATATCCTGGGAGTGTTTATCGCGGGGGGGGTGGCCTCCATCTTCGGAATTTCTCTAGGGATCCTACCAGTGATCATCCTTCTTACCCTGCTTGCGATCTACGACGCTATCTCGGTGTACCGGACCAAACATATGATCACCCTTGCAGAGGGGGTGGTGGATCTCCGCACTCCCATCCTGTTCGTCATTCCCAAAAAATCGAGTTATTCCTATCGCAAAGAGGGAATCTCCCTGGAAGGAGGAGAAAGAGGGGCGTTTATCATCGGAATGGGGGACCTGATCATGCCGTCCATTATTGTAGTTTCCGCAAATGTGTTCCTGAACACCGCATCTATCGGGGGAATCACCATACCCTCACTGGGAGCGATGCTCGGTTCGGTCGCAGGATTGGGGTTCCTCCTTTTCTTTGTGACCCGCGGTAAACCCCAGGCAGGTCTTCCTCCTATCAATACGGGAGCTATAACCGGATTTCTGATTGGCTGTGCCCTGGTCGGGGCGTGGAGCTGGCTGCCGCTCTGGTGAGGATCTCCTGAAGAACTGCGTCTACCCCCTCCCCGGTCAGTGTGGACATGTTCGAGTACCCCGTGAGCAGTAGCTCATCCGCTTTGTTCACCACCACGATCATCGGTGCCGGAACAAGATCCTTCATTTCCTCCAGCAGGCTCAGCTGATCAGACAGGGAATACCCACAGGTTTCGCTCGGATCCAGGATGTAGAGGACCAGATCGGCGACATGCATCAGGGCGTTGATTGCCTGCTGTTCGACAGCATTCCGCCCTATCCGCGGGCGGTACAGGAGCCCGGGCGTATCCACAAACTGGATGGACCTTCGACCCACCTTTCGGTGGCCCAGGATGATCTCCCGGGTGGTGAAGGGATATTCCGCGATCTCCGGTTCAGCGGTGGAAACGAGCCGGATAAAGGAGGATTTTCCCACGTTGGGATATCCGGCAACCACGACCGTGTACTCCTCCCGGATATCGGGCAGTTTACGCAAGGTGTTTCTGGCATCGTTCAGAAAACGCAGGTGCTCATCGATCTGATGCACGACCGATGCGATTCTGGCCACTGCCTGTTTCCGCTTGACCTGGGTGTCCGGAGACCACCGGACCTCCCGGGCCATCCGGGATCCCAGAACCCGGGTCTGTTTTGCCGCCCATCCCACCGCTCCCAGGGATTTCTTGAAGCGATCGATTCCGAACAGGATGTCCACCATATCCTGATAAAAAGGTGAAAGATCCTCGATGATCGGAATGTCCTGCATGATCTGCACCAGCCGGTCATGCACTGCACTGGAGACCGCACGGACGAATTCTTCATTCGCACGGTCTTTATTCCTCTTTTCACGCATTTTCCTGGCCGCACGACGAAAGCTTCGGTCCAGTATTTCGTCGGCGGTCGGTACTGTCTTCATTTTCTCAAATTGCACGGATGAACAACCTTATTTATCTCAAATGTGATGATTAATCATTATGGATTTGTCGCAGATCCAGAAAGAGATATTGATCACACTTATCACCCTATATCATCAGACGTCCAATGCCATCAAAGGGGAAGATATCGCGGAGGTCCTGAAGCGGAATCCAGGAACAGTCCGCAACCAGATGCAGGCGTTGAAAGCACTCGGCCTCGTGGATGGAGTTCCCGGTCCAAAAGGAGGTTACAATCCCACTGCCCTTGCCTACAAGGAGCTAAATATGGTGAATTACGAGCAGGAGGCGTATGTCCCTCTCAGTCACCGGGGAGGGGTTGTCAAGGGCGTACGGGTATCGGAGATCGACCTGACCACCCTCTGTCATCCAGACGTCTGCCATGCCTTGATTAAATTGATCGGAAGTGTGAAACTCTTTCAGATCGGCGAAGAAATCACCATCGGACCAACGCCAGTGAATAAACTGTTTGTCACCGGTGAGATTATCGGGAAAGACGAGGTTCAGCAGTCTCTGCTGCTCTCGATATCAGAGATGATCTCCCTTCCCAAAAAACCGGTGAAGCACTACATGACCAGTCCTCTGATCACGATCTCCGGAACCGCCACCCTGCGGGAGGCAATCCGGTTGTTTGCCTCCCATCACATCCATGGAGCCCCTATTGTGGAACAGGACCAGCTGGAGGGGATCGTCACCCTGACCGACATTGTGGCAGCCATCGACCACGGTCTCCCTCTTGATGCGTTGGTCAATGAAGTGGCCACCAAGAACGTGATCGAAGTGGATGCAAACACCCGTCTATATGAGGTAATTCGACGTTATAAGGAAAAGAAGATCGGTAGACTGGTGATCATGGAGCTTGGAAAGCCGGTGGGTATCCTTACCCATTCGGACATCATCGGCGTCTTTCCCTCCCTGTAATTCCGGCCCTTGCCAAATACCCCAAAGAAAACGCTTACGGAGCAATTCACTGTTTTAGAACAATTTAAATATTAATACTATTCAACCTTGATTCATGACGAAAATATTCTCCCGCAATTTATCACGAAAAAGAGTTATGAGCAACGATGGGATGGTCATCGGGGTGCTTAAAAACATTATGGTCGATCTCGATACGGGCCAGGTAGTTGACCTGATCATCAAACCAGACCAGAGCTTCAATACCGAAGGTTATCGGATGGACGGAGACCGGATGTTTATCTCATTTGAAGCGGTAAAAGATATCAAGGACTATATCGTGGTTGATCGATATCTTTCGAAAAAGTAGACCAGTATTTTTGGATCGCCTCTACCACTCCCTCCCCATACTTCTTTTGGGTAACCCAGTCCGCGATGTCCCGTGCCCGGGGATTGGCATTGGCAACAGCAACTCCTGTTCCTGCCTCTGAGAGCATCTCCAGATCGTTGACCGAATCACCGATGGCGAGGAAATCGTCTGATGAAAGTCCTATCTCCGGGGCCAGTCTTACCAGAGCGGTCCCCTTGTTTACTTCCGGAACCTGCAGATGTATCGCGTAGCCGGTGTCCACTATCTTGATTGGCATTCCCGAAAGGACTTCTTTTACTTCTTTCGCCGAAACTGTCCGTCCGAAGGCCAGATCGGTAAAACGGTAGCGGTCGCTGTACAGCTGCAGGGAGGTCCCCCTCTCCCGAAAATGCGTCTCCAGGATCCGGAATGCCTCCCAGCAACGGGACTGGTCGCCGTCCAGGTGGAGCGACCCATCGAACCCGATACGGTAGACCCCGCCATTTTCCGCGATAAACGTTCCGCTTGTACCGATCATACGGCAGAGGGCATCCATAAAGCAGGAGGTGTTCCCACTCGCGAGCACGACTTCTACTCCGCGATCCACCAGCTTCCGGATACATCCGATAGCCCCGGTATCGACACGACGTTGCGTGTCGGTGAGGGTGCCATCGATGTCGCAGACCAGCGCTTTTAACACGGTCGGAGCCCGGCCTGTTCCACCATGAAGGGAGCCTCACCTTCGGGGAGATTGGGACTGTCCACCAGGCGTGCGATCCGCTTTCCTCCCTTGCTCTTCCGCAGATAGATGCGGAAGGTCGCCGTGTGCCCCACAATGTTCCCTCCGATAGGTTTGGTCGGATCCCCGAAGAATACCGCCGGGTTCGACATCACCTGGTTGGTAACCAGGGCGACGGAGTTGTACTCGTCTACCAGCTTGAAGAGATCGTGCATGTGTCGGTTCAGTTTCTGCTGTCTGGTGGCCAGCGTCCCCCTCCCGGCATATTCCGACCGAAAGAGGGCGGTGAGCGAATCCACGATGAAGAGACGGATGGGTTTTCCGCTGTTCTTCATCTCTTCGGCGAGCTCGCGTGCGCTGTCGATGAGGAGCATCTGGTGATCGGAAGAGTGCGCTCGTGCCACCTGGATATGCTCCAGAAAGTCTTCCGGGGTACCTGCATCGAGTTCAAGACCCACGACCATCTGTTCGATACGTTCCGGCCGGAAGGTGTTCTCCGTGTCGATAAAGATTACTCCTCCGTTGAGTCCGCCTTCCTCTTCAGGCAACTGGACGTTGACAGCCAACTGATGGGCAATCTGGCTTTTACCGGACCCGAACTCCCCGTACAGTTCAGTGATTGCCTGGGTTTCGATACCGCCCCCCAGCAGCGTGTCAAGTTCCTGCACCCGGGTCCTCAGTTTCTTCACATTTTTTCTCTGTTCGAAGATGTCCTTTCCTGTCTTGAACGTACCGATATCTGCCAGCTCCCGTGCGGCTCGGATGATCTTCTTCGCGGTGGATTCACCGATCTCAGCCACTTCGGCAAGGTCCACTGGTGATGCGGTGGCGATGCTCTCGATAGTGGGGTATCCCGCCTCCCGCAGCTTATCCGCGGTGGAGGGTCCCACTCCGGGAAGGTCTTCTAATTCGGTAGGATATTCGGCCATTATATGTACCTCAGCGATTTCGTGAGTTATCATTTTCCTTCGTACGGAGGCTTTATAGATACCTGCCACGGGGGGTGAAAGTGATCATTCTCACCAGGCAGACAGCCGGGCAAGGAGATGTTTCGGGTCAGGCCTGGCCGGCTCATAGCGGAGAGGCCGCAGACGCCGCCCCTGCACCCGCCCTTCCACCCTGAGGTGCAGAGCAGCAGGTAACTCCTCTTCCAGCAGGTACGCTTCTTCCCCGTTATCGATCATCATTCCGGCATGCCCGGGGATGATCGTCCCTTCAAAGACTAGATCATGAACCGGTGC
>JAJRCO010000068.1 GCA_028678905.1 Methanomicrobiales archaeon | reverse complement strand
GGTGACCGCGGCGGCTCAGGCAGCCGTGGCCTACGGGGGATACCTCATCGCGCGCGCGCCGAACGCGGCCTTCCTCGGCCTCGTGACCTTCATCCTCGGCCTCGTCCCGATCATCGGGGCCGGCGGGTTCTCCTTCGGCGTCTCGGTCTTCGTATACCTGACCGGGCACCACGTCGCGGGCATCTTCCTGGCCGCCTGGAGCGCGCTGGTGGTCGGCATGGTGGACAACATCCTGAAGCCGATGGTGATCAAAGGCGGGATGGAGATGCACGGCGCGATCGTCTTCTTCGCGCTGATCGGGGGATTCGCGGCGTTCGGTTTGATCGGGATCGTGCTCGGTCCGCTGAGCGTCAGCCTCCTGCTCGCGGTGCTTCGGATCTATCAGCGCGACTTCGGCGAGCCCGAGGCGGCCGCGACTCCGATACCGTAGGGGGCCGGCCGGGCCGGAACCTCAGCGCAGGAGCGCGAGGCGGGTCCGGATGAGCTTCCCTCCCGCGTCCAGCGTCGCGAAGTAGATTCCGCTCGCCGCCTTCCTGCCTCGGTCGTCCATTCCGTCCCATCGCGCGGCGTGGACTCCCGCGGGGAAGCTGCTGGAAATCAGCTCGCGCACGCGGCGTCCGCGCACGTCGGTGATCGTCAGGCGAACGACCGAGGCGCGGGGAAGCGTGAAGGAAAGGTCGGCCTGGCGGTCGAATGGATTCGGCCTGGGACGCCGAACCGAGAGGACGAGCGGACTTCCGGCGGTCGCTTGCGCCGCGCTGAGCCATTGCTCGTGCCCCGAGCCGTCGACGGTCACGACTCTGTAGTAGTACTTCCGGCCCGGCTCGACGTCCGTGTCCAGGTAGCTGTACTCGGGGCCTCCCGCGATCGGGTCGCCGTTGTTGAGGCGGTCCGTGACGACGGCCGGGGAGCTGCCCCGGTAGAGACGGAATCCCTGAGCTCCGGAATCGCCCAGGGCGTGCCAGCGGAGCCAGATCCCCTCCGCCTCGCTCGAGGCCGTGAAATCCACGACCTCGACCGCCGTGGTGACGCTCTTCACGATCGAGAAGGAGTCGAACACGGTGCCGTCGGGCAGCACGGCCTGCACGTAGACCGAATCCCCGGTCACGTCCACCGCCATCGTGTGGAAGACGCTGAACGCCGACCGGATTCGCGGATCGCCGCGCGTGACGGTGTAGAGCCCGCGGCCGCCGCCTCCCGCCACGATGTAGATGACGCCGCCCGGATCGCGGTAGCTCGAGCCCTGGGCCGTGTCCACCGCGACGCCGTTGGAGATCGGATACGACCGGCTGAAGTAGTGGTTGTGCCCCTGAAACACCAGATCGACCTTGTGATTCACGAGAATGGGCTCGAGATAGAATTGCAGATCCGGGTCGTCCCCGTGCGTGCCCGGATCCGAGTAGATCGGCTGGTGGAAGTAGACGATCTTCCAGCGCTTCGCCGTGGCCGCGAGGTCCGCGTCCAGCCAGTCGTACATGTCTCCGTTGAACTTCTGGTTTCCGTCGACGGCGGCGAAATGGACGTTCCCATAGTCGAACGAATAGTACTTCTCCGTTCCGTCCTTGCTGTTGGTGGGCACGTAGAACGCGTCGACGAACGGCTGCCCGTTCGCGGTGGCGATGTCGTGATTCCCGACGACGGGATACCAGACGCTCCGCCGGATGATGGGGCGGTACGGAGTGAAGTAGCGGGGCGTGAAGTTCGCGGCCTCCCCCGCTTCGTAGATCACGTCCCCCAGCACGAGGCCCAGGTCCGGGTTCAGGGAATCGGCGCGCGCTGCCACGGCGTACTGGTTCGCGTCCGCCACGCCGCAGTCGCCGAACGCGACGAAACGGAAGGGCGTGACCGCGATCGGAGCGGTGTGGAGGGTGTCGTCTCCGGCGGTCAGCGATTCGGCCCCGGCCACGATCTTGTAGAAGTATCGGGTTCCCGGATCGAGCCCCGTCAGGGTCACCGCGTGGGCGGTCCCCGTGACACCGTCCGTCGCCTCGGCGCCAAGCGCGGGGGTCGTCCAGTAGAGCACCTTCCCGGCCGTGGCGACGTCGGTCGTCCACGCGATCAGGATGGAATTCGTGGTCACCCGCCAGAGCGAGGGGTGCCGCACGAGGGTCGCGGCTCCGGAGGTTCGGGCGTTGAGGGGCGAGGCCAGGGCGAGAAGAAGCAGCAGGGGTGCGGCAGATCCCCTCATTGGGTGCCTCCGCGCAAGCGGTAACCTCAAGAGCCGATTGCCGTAAGGAAAAGAAATGGTGGAGGCGGAGGTAATTGAACCCTCGTCCGAAAGCAGATCCAGAAGGGGCACTACGCTCG
>JAJRCO010000127.1 GCA_028678905.1 Methanomicrobiales archaeon | reverse complement strand
TGGCAGCGGAAAATCGACCCTGCTGCATTTGATGGGGGGACTAGATCGACCTGATAAAGGAAAGATCCTGATCGACGGCGTGGACATTCTTAGTCTTGATGATGACAGACTCGCTACTCTTCGACTCAACAAAGTAGGCTTCGTATTTCAATTCTTCAACTTGCTTCCCCGGTTGTCAGCGCTAAAAAATGTGGGAATCCCACTTGCCATTGCAGGGGTAACGGGGAAAGAAGAATTGGAAAGAGCTCGACAAACATTGAAACTCGTCGGCCTCGAGTTCCGCATGAACCATAAACCGTCAGAGTTGAGTGGAGGAGAGCAACAGCGGGTCGCTTTAGCCAGAGCTTTGATTAACGATCCGAAAATAGTGCTGGCGGATGAGCCAACCGGGAATCTTGACACAAAGACTGGTCAAGAAATCGTCGATCTTATGAAAGAATTGAACAAGGAGAAGAATCAGACGTTCATCGTAATCACGCACGATCCCAATATTGCTGAGACGGCTGACAGAATCATCTACCTTAAGGATGGCTTGATTGAAGGAACCAAGACAATGAAAGGAGAAGAAGTAACGTGAAGCCTTCCAAGATTTTGACGATTGCTTGGGACAACATGAAGCAGCGCCGATTCAGAACCGCCCTCACGACACTGAGTGTAGTCATAGGAATCACAGCTATCATTGGCATCGCTGCGTTGGGCGAAGGGTTCCGCGTTGGAATAAAGGACCGCATGCAACAGGGATTTGAGCTTGACGTACTCGTCATCTTGCCAATAGGAACCGCTGGATTTCGCTCAACGTTCACGTCGGCAGAAATAATCAATATCACGAATATCCCGGGAGTCAAACTTGTCACTGGGATGACGACCTTTACAAGTGGTCAACTTTTGAACCAGAATGACACTAAACTGAATGCTTTCACGGTGAGCACTGTAAATTTCTCCGAAATGATCCAAGCATTACCGAAACGACTGACCCCAATGGATGGTGAAATACCAGCTCAAGGAGATAATGACACAATTGTATTGGGTTATAAGACGTGCTTCGTCAATGAAACTTCAGAACCTTTGGCACATGTCGGCGAAAACGTCACCTTACAGACCTATGACATGACTATCAACAAAACCTATCGTGTCGCGGCAATACTTCAACAGAGTGGCTCGTCAGCTTTAACGAACTTCGATTATTGGGCATTTACTCCGACGAACCCAGTTGCGAATTCGTCAGGTTATA
>JAJRCO010000131.1 GCA_028678905.1 Methanomicrobiales archaeon | reverse complement strand
CGCGATGTAAAGCCGACCGTCGGGCTTCTCGTATGGCTTTTTCCAGTCTCCGGCCGGAAGCAAGCCTGCATTTCCGAAACCACTCGCATTTCGCAAACGGCCATCGAATCGAAAACTTTCGTCTCGAAATTTTCGCATCGGAATCGTAGAAATGACAGGATTACCCTGCCAATCTCTGGCCGATTGAACGAAGTCTTGCGGGTCTGACAAATCGCCAGCATCGCGACCGATGGCGGGGCCCGTTTGGTCGTAAGCGCGACGCGGAGCTAGAGCACTCGCACCTTTTGTAAGTGCGTAAGCATCGTTCGGGGCTGGCGGGCACGGAATGCGACGACCTTGCGAATCGAAGCAAATCGGCACTTCCACCACTTCCGTATAATCCGCAACAATAGGCGAAAGGAAACCTCCGCGCATCCCACGAAGTCCAAAACCTCCGCGGCCGCGGCCGCCATGATGCCCGCCACCGAATTTCCCCGCATCCTCATATCCACCTTGACGGCGAAGGCCAGTCATGGGGTAGGGAGTCGTCAAGAGGCGACGGCGGAATGCGTCCGGGTCCGTATTGGGCGGCGGATTCGTCAATTGAGGGACAACGAGAAGCTTTTGATTGATG
Organism: Methanomicrobiales archaeon; assembly: GCA_028678905.1. Classification (GTDB taxonomy): domain Archaea; phylum Halobacteriota; class Methanomicrobia; order Methanomicrobiales; family JACTUA01; genus JAJRCM01. The sequence goes on along the minus strand of JAJRCO010000131.1, from coordinate 1,062 downwards.
GCATCTTCGTTGCGATTCGGACCGCGAAAAGGTATCTGTTTGGTGACTTTGAGCCGGCGATTTACGATGTCCGCACGGTCGGACAGCCAATCGCTATCAGGACTGTCGAGCGCGTCCGCAGTAAATTTTGTGCCCATGCGCATCTATGGTGGTACGCAATAAGGTCAACCGTCAAGGAAAAGATTGCCATGCGTCAAACGAGCCTCGCACTACAGGGTTACAAATGCTTCTTGTGTGGAGCGAAATCTCCGCAAAAAGAGACAATTTGTCCAAATGAGGATTGCCATTCTTTGCACACCATGATGCCTGTGAAAAGTCAGGAAAACGGGGAAGAGACAACTCCTACGGTTGCACGAAGGGCGAAAAAGGCTAGCTCGATTGCGGCGGCGGATTTTGAGAAAATCTCTACCGGTACCGAAGCATGGGATGCGGCGCTAGATGGCGGATTGGTAAGACCGTCGAGTTTGCTAGTTTACGGAGACCCTGGAATCGGGAAAAGTACGCAATCGATTCTGATTGCGGCGCATGTGGCGCTTTCGCTTGACGAACCGGTTTTGTACGGCTCGGCTGAAATGCCGGATTCTCTGTTTGTACACATTGCTCGAAACCGTTTGAATCTGAGCAAGCAAGCACTCGACAGAATCTACGTCACGGACACGAACGACCTAGCGACAATGCTGGCGGAAATCGAAGAGATTCAACCCGCGATGGTTGTTTGGGATTCGATGCAGCGTTTTCGGTCGGAAGGGGAAGAGGGGGAAGCAGTCCTGAAAAGAGTCGTGCACGATGCCTTAGAGGCAGGGCAAGATGCCAATGCGATAACGATGCTGGTTTCGCAGGTTACGAAAGGCGAGGATTTTGCTGGCCGCAACACAATAAGGCATGATGTGGACTGCGAAGTCAGCATGAGTAAAGTCCGCGATGGGATTGCTGTGCAAGTTTTGGATAAGAACCGTTTTGGCAGAACTCCGTTAGTTGGAACGATTCCGGTGCATTGGGAAATCCCTTTCGTGGAAGAAACGCAGAAGCCGAAAAGACGAAGGCCCCGCAACCGGTAAGTTG
>JAJRCO010000020.1 GCA_028678905.1 Methanomicrobiales archaeon | reverse complement strand
GTTCCATCGCCCTTTCGAGCAGCCAGGATACTTCAACAGTTGTGGTTTGACCGGCGAGGATCTCCTTTACCACTATAAGAGGGTCGATCTTCGGATCCTTTCTCTCGGGAGGTACGGTCATCAGTACCTTCTGTACTATCACGGCAAGAGTATGAAGATCCTCTAGGCTGGTGCCGTAATGGTGAAGGGCCGCAGCGACACACGCATCAAGGGTCTCCCCGGAGAGAGCCCTCTTCATTGCCTCCATTCGCTGAAGGGTTCGCTGAGCGGTAAAGAGTACCCAGGCATCGCGTGCTTGTCGATCCACGAGCTGGAGCATATCGGGTTGCACTACGACGTTCTTACCGTAGCTCCGAATACTTCCGGTGAGGGCAAGAAAGACCGGGGGAACCACGGTGAGGAGAAGATCGGCAGGGGGAAGGTTCTGTGGGCGAAAGGTGAGGTCAATGGTACCGGTTGGGTCTGACAGGCGTGCACGCTGCACCTGCCCTTCGGTCCGGATCACTTCAGTGAGGGCACCCACGAAAAAGATACGCCGGCACCAGCCTCCCAAGGGAGTGAGAGCCCCGGTAACCGGAGGTTCCCCTTGCTCGATCGATAGGTACGACCGGTTCAATTCTGCGGCAAAGACCCGTTCTGTTGCGTTTGGGGATGTAATCTTCATCGAAACCTATCCGTGCAGGGCTGATAAATAAACTGGTACTATTATTTTGAGGAAGAGTCTCTAATACATGATCACAGCTACATTCGGGGATTATGGAGGCCGATCATACCATCTGGATAGAGAAATATCGCCCCCTGCGGCTCGCTGACATCGTCGGACAAGATGAGATTGTACAACGCCTCCAGTCATATGTGAAGGAAGGGAGCATGCCCCACTTGCTCTTCACCGGGAGCGCGGGGGTGGGGAAAACAACCGCGGCCATCGCCCTCGCACGGGGATTCTTCGGTGACTCCTGGCATATGAACTTCCGGGAGCTGAACGCCTCTGATGAACGTGGGATCGATGTGGTTCGCAATCAGATCAAGCAGTTTGCCCGTATCTCTCCCCTGGAAGGTGCCTCCTTCAAGATTCTTTTCCTCGACGAAGCCGATGCACTCACCCCCGATGCCCAGGCTGCCTTACGGCGGACCATGGAAAATTACGCGCATACCTGCCGTTTCATCCTCTCCTGTAATTATTCCTCTAAGATCATCGACCCCATCCAGAGCCGATGTGCGATCTACCGGTTCGCACCGCTCTCCCCACAGGCAGTAAAGGAAGAGCTCCATCGCATCGCAAAACGCGAGGGCCTTCGCGTAAGTCCCGAAGCACAAGAAGCGATCGTCTACGTGGCCCAGGGGGATATGCGCCGGGCCATCAACGCTCTCCAAGGGGCGGCCATTCTCTCTCCCACGATCGAGGAAAACATGATTTATGCGATCACCTCTACGGCACGGCCGGATGAGGTAGAAGCGCTCCTCATCTGTGCGACCGGCGGAGACTTCGAGGGAGCAGAGGCCCTCCTGGAATGCCTGCTCTCTGAACGGGGAATCGCACCTACGGAGCTCTTAAACCAGTGCTACCGTGCGCTGGTGCATCGGAAGATGGAGGGGGCGCTCAAAGTTGCCTTCATCGATGCTATTGGGGAGACGGATTACCGGCTTTCCGAAGGAGCGAACAGTGACATCCAGATGAAGGCGCTTCTTGCTCGGTTCGTGTTGCATACACGCCAGGAGTGAACGATGGCAGCTACCCGTGAGGTCTCGGTGAGTGATATCAGGGATGTCTGGAAGTCTTTTCTGCGTCGCCACTACCGGAAGGAACTCGCTGACCTCCAGCGGGAGTTCCCCCTCTCCCGGTCGCTCGTGATCGATTACCGGAAGGTGGAGAAGTTCGGCACCAAGGGGCTTGAAATCGCCGATGCATTGCTGGAAAATCCCGGGAAGGTGATCGAGGATGTTCGTGATACTCTCGTCTCGCTTGGGCCTTTCAAAGAGGCAGATGGAGACCGGCTCAACATACGGTTCGTGAATCTTCCCCGCAAGATCGCGATCCGGGATATCCGCGCCGACCATATCAATCGGTTTGTCACGGTGGAGGGGATCCTTCGTAAGATTACAGAGGTGCGGCCCCGCATTGTCGAAGCAGCTTTCCGCTGCGAGGTCTGCCACAAGGAGGTGCGGGTGGCCCAACGGTTCGGGAAATTCAGCGAACCGGATACCTGCACCAAGTGCGAAAAAAAGACCCGCATGGATCTGGTCCCCACCCACTCCCGGTTCGTCGACTCGCAGAAATTACGTATCCAGGAGTCGCCGGAGGGCCTGCGAGGGGGAGAACAGCCACAGTCCTTGGACATCGATGTAACTGACGATCTCACGGGAGGAGTCGCACCCGGGGACCGGGTGATCCTGAACGGGATCCTGCGGTCAGTGCAACGGGAGGTTAGGGGGGTAAAGCACACCCTCTTTGACATCTTCCTCGAATGCAACTCTATCGAGATTGCCGAGAAGGAGTTCGAAGAGGTGGAGATCGCGGAGAAGGACGAGGAGATGATCCGTGCACTATCGAAGGATGAGCACCTCTCCCATAAAGTGATACATTCCATCGCCCCCACCATCTACGGCAACGAGGATGTAAAGGAGGCGATCGCGCTCCAGCTCTTTGGGGGAATCATGAAGGAGATGCCGGACGCGAGCCACCTGCGGGGGGACATCCACATCCTCCTTGTGGGTGATCCCGGGATTGCAAAATCCCAGCTCCTCCGTTACGTAGTGAAGATCTCCCCGCGAGGAATCTACACCAGCGGAAAATCCACTACTTCAGCCGGGCTGACCGCTACTGCAGTGAAGGACGAATTCGGGGACGGGCGCTGGACTCTGGAAGCCGGAGCTCTCGTCCTCGCAGATATGGGTATCGCAGCAGTGGATGAGCTGGACAAGATGGCAAAAGAGGATCGGAGTGCCCTTCATGAAGCAATGGAGCAGCAAAGCATCTCAGTAGCCAAGGCCGGGATCACCGCCACGCTGCGCTCCAGGTGTGCCCTTTTGGGCGCAGCAAACCCCAAACTGGGGAGGTTTGATCAGTGGTCCCCGATCGGTGACCAGATCAACATGCCTGCTTCTCTTCTCTCCCGCTTCGACCTGATCTTCGTGATGACCGACCAGCCGGAGCAGACTCGGGATGAGGCGATCGCGGGCCACATCCTGAAGGCGCACAGCGTGGGGGAGCTGATCATCCGCCAGGCAAAAAACCCTATTGCTGGAATCGATCAGGAGTATATCGATCGTGAGCTCCAGCCGGTGAAGCCGGACATCGATCCGGTGATTCTGCGAAAATACATCGCCTTTTCGAAGCGGACCTGCTATCCGGTGCTTGCGGAAGAGGCAAAAAAGACCCTGGTGGAGTACTATCTACGCCTGCGCAACCTGGCAGATCCGAGTAAACCGGTGCCGGTGACCGCCCGGCAGCTGGAGGCGCTGGTACGGCTCGCGGAAGCCAGTGCACGGATGCGCCTTTCTGACACCATTGAAAAAGAGGATGCCGAACGGGTGGTACGAATCGTCGACGCCTGTCTCCGTCAGATTGCTTATGACCCGAAGACCGGGGTCTTTGATATTGACAAAGTGGTCACCGGCATCCCCAAGCAGACCCGTGACCTGATCCGGGCGATCAAGGAGGCGGTACGGACTCTGGGCGGAGAGACCGGAAATCGTGCTCCCATCCCGGCTGTGGTAGATGCAGTGGTCTCCCAGGGATTTGAGCGGGATCGCATCCAAAAACAGATCGAAGAGTTCCTGCGCCAGGGTGAGGCTATCGAACCACGACACGGGATTATTCAGCTGATCTGAGCGGGGCTTTCATATCATTGGGAGATTATTCTCTTGTATGATCAGCGACAGGGAAAAAGCAGCATTCGAAGCGGGTATCAAGCTCGGCGCTCTCTACCACCAGTGGACGGGAACTCCACTCTCCCCGCATACAGTTTCCAGCCTGGAGAGAGTGATGGAGTACAGCGTCTCTCTCCAGCCGTATGTGGAGGATATTCAGGTACGACTCTCCCGCGACCGGATGGTGCTGAACCCGTTTGGGTATGGGGAGGTACGGGGGGAGATCTTCGATGTGGTCTTGACCACCAAAGTAAATTCCGCACGGTGCAGGGCGACCCTTGCGTTCGAAGGAGGATACCCGCTAATGAAGATAACCGCCCTGGAAACGGAATGAAGCGAATTCCCATTACCGACGATCATATCCACATCGATCCCTACAACGGACGGGGGATAGCGGCGGCAAAGGATTTCCAGCGGACAGGAGGTACCCACCTGATGCTGGTCAGTAAACCCTCCTGGTCATTCGGGATCACCCCTAGATCACCAGAAGATTTTGAAGAGGTCTATACTCAAACTCTCTTGGTATCCGCCTCCCTTCGGGATCTGGGGCTCGGAGTCTT
>JAJRCO010000045.1 GCA_028678905.1 Methanomicrobiales archaeon | reverse complement strand
TACCGGTGCACCATCCGTGACCACATCCACCGCGATTCTCTGCCCGGCGATTAGTGATACCTCCCAGCTGTCGAACGCATCCCGCTGAATGGTCTTATCCCCCTCTACCATTGCCGCAGGTAGAGGTGTAGTCACCGGCGGTTGAGGCGTGGTAATTGTAGGAGGAATCGTGGTGGTCGTTGTCGGAGTACCACCAGTACCTGTGGGGGAGACACAGCCTGAAACAATGAGAAAAACCAGAAGAATCGGAACGATCGCATATTTCACGGTCATACGTTACACTCATCAATGAAGTAAATAACATTTTCATTTCTCATTTCTTTGCGTCTCCGGATCAATTGCAGGGCAATTCCCGCTTCTGAGCGATATCGGCTATCATAGTTTTCCACAATTGTAAAAGGGCAAATTCTCAAATAGCGAGAGGACATGTATGTTGTTATAAGGGCCGGAACGGGCTCAATCCGTTTCTGGCTCGCATCGATTGGATGGAGGAGATATCGTTTGGTCACCGTTGTAGAGACATTCCAGATAATCATCGTTGTGATCGTGATCCTGATCATCATCGCCTTGTCAGTAAAGATCGCTAGCCAGTGGCAGAGGGCGGTGATCCTGCGTCTCGGACGATTTATTGGTATTCGCGGCCCGGGTCTGTTCATCCTTATCCCGTTCATCGATCGTATCGCGTATCTGATCGACCTTCGGGTGAACACCACAGAGTTCAAGGCAGAGAAGACGATCACCAAAGACACCGTCCCGGTGGATGTGGACGCGGTGCTTTTCTGGAAGGTACTCGATCCGCAGAAGGCCGCCCTGGAAGTGGTAAACTATAACCAGGCCATCAGCTGGGCGGCCCAGACTGCCCTGCGGGAAGTGATCGGCAAATCGGAACTCGCCGAGATTCTCGAAGGAAGAGCAAAACTGGACGTGGAACTTCAGAAGGTCATATCTGGGCGTACCAACCAGTGGGGAGTGAACGTGGATTCGGTGGAAATACGGGATGTGGTGATTCCGGAAGGTCTCCAGAATGCGATGTCCATGCAGGCACAGGCGGAACGGGAACGCCAGGCACGGGTTATCCTTGGAGAATCGGAGAAGCTGATCGCCGGCAAATTCAAGGAAGCGGCAGACATCTACGAGAACAATCCCCACGCAATGCATCTCCGGGCGATGAACATGCTCTACGAAGGACTGAAAGCAAAGGAGAACTCGGTGATCGTCCTTGTTCCGGCCTCGGTCTTGGATACGATGGCGTTGGGGAACGTCATGGGCGTCACGGCGATGGCGAACTCGTTGTTGCCCGAAAAAACCAAGAAAGGTACGCCGTCCACCGAAAAGGGGACCGAATAATTTGGTTTTTTTCAGTTCAGGGTTCAGTAGCCGGTTCCCTGGCTGATCGTTTTTGAAATAATCACTCTCCTGCATCGTGCACAGATGCCTTATTCACACCCCTTATTATGGCGGGACCCCAACCTCGTTAGTACGACATGCCGGAAAGAACAGACCCGATGCGTTCCCTTATGCTCCGAATTGTGCTCATCTCTCTGCTCGCACTTGGAGTGACCGGTCTAGTTCTGTATGTGAACGGGCTCCTGGACCCTGACAAGGACGGTATTCCCACCCATTGCGATCCCGAGCCGGACATCTACGACGGTACGGTGGACGCGGATAGAGACGGGTGGGTAAACGACTACGAACGGATGATCGGAACAGATCTCACCGACCCGGACCAGGATAAAGACGGGCTACGGGATGGCCTCGACGCGGACGATGACAGGATGAGCAACTGGTTCGAACGAAGCGTCGCGAGAAGGCTTGATCCTACCATATACAACGGGAGATACTACCTCCAGCTGATGTCTATCCCATATTCCAATGTAAACGAAACCGCAAACCGGGAGTTCTGGGTGGAAAAGGAGCGAATCGAGCCGGATCACTACATCATCCGGTATTCGGTAACGTTCGCCGAGTTCAGAGATCTAATCGCGAATCTCTCACGGGAGGTCACCGGAAACGATCTCGTGTTCCTGTACCTGAAGACCCACGGGACAGGAGCAGACGATGCGGGCGGGGAACCAACCCTCTGTTTTGCCGATGAAAAATTTCCGGATCAGGCGGACCGTTGCGGTGAGGTCATCACCTACCGTGACCTCAGGGCGTATCTCGACATGGTGCATGCGAAGTATTATGCGATCGTCTATAGCTCCTGTGCAATGACCGATCCGGTCGGGGTTCTTGCAGAGGGGGCGACCAACAGGACTGTAATCGGGGTGATGGGATTGAACCTGGGGATACCGGCAGAGGATCTACCGATTCTCGCGAACATTACCGGCAATAATTATTTCTCGCTGGAGGATCTTATGATCGCGATACGGGACAACCAGGATGATCTGACTCCCACGCAGAGGATTTCAGACCGTGACGGGATTGCAGAAAGGTTCTTCTTCGGCGATTATTCCAAGGGAGAATACCGGAGAAGCATCGCAAGGAATCAGACGGAAGGCATGGCATGAAGATTCTGACAGTCTTCGTGCTGATCGTGTTTCTTGCTGGCATTGCCGGGTGTATCGCCCCCCAGAACGCGGGATACCTGGAGGGAAAGGTGACCATCGGACCACTATGCCCTGTTGAGCGGCCGGGCCAGACCTGTGAACTGACTCCCGAAACGTACGCGGCGAGAAAGATCGTGGTAACCGCAGAGACGGGAACCACAGTGGCCATCGTGGACATCAACGCGACCGGCTATTATCGGACGGCTCTTCCCCCCGGGAGCTATATCGTTGATATCAACCACGCAGGAATCGACCATAGCCTGGACGTGCCTGCCTCAGTAACGATCCTCGCTGGAGAGACCATCGCCCTGAATATTGATATCGATACCGGGATAAGATAACGAATTGTTCCGACTATCTCTGTTTTAGGTAAATCCTGGCTCTGACGTAAAACAAAGACATGATCATCGTCTGTGTATTTTAACGATGCAATCGTGAACAGTATTTTCTCTGTTCGTTCCTGAGAGATAACATAACGGATCAGGCCAGTGCAATTATCACATCGGTCTGGAAGAAAAGACGATACTATCGATGATTCAATCTATCATATCACATAAAACACCGAACCAGTGTAAACCGATCGGGGTTATCAAAAGTACAATGATGAACGAAAAAAAGTTGAGAATTAAAAGATTAGAACCGTGGTGTCCTGTGCTTTGGAAGGCAGTCGCGACAGTATACTGGTCTGCCCTGTGTTGGCTTAAAGGGAACTTCGCATTCTTTTCCGCAGTCCGAACAGACTGTTTTTGTCATTTCTCGGGGTGCTCCGAAATTTCTCGGGCCACCGAAGCTTCTTCGATTTTCCATTGTTTTTCCTATGCAGACTGAACTGCATCTATACATGAGGTTGCGTAAGCTGATAAAGGGTCACCTTGATGCAATGGTTTTTCAGGGTGCCAGGAACCTTTCTCGATAGGCGATGAACATCTCCCAGTCCTCATGGACGAATTGCCGGCAGGTCTGGGACTTGGTGGCGTGGATGGAGCAGAGATATTTGTTTGTCGCCACCTGCCGCAGGAACGGGCAGGGGAGAATCTCCCGCCCGGTCAACGGATCGGTCCAGGATGAAATGCTCCCGATTTTTGCCAGGTCATCCCGGGTGAGCGAGGCGGCGGTGATTCTGTTCCCCTCTGGCGAGGTAACCGATACATACTGGAGGATATCCTTCCTTCCCTCGTCGTACCAGCGGAGCAGATCGGAGGTCCTTGCCCAGGAAGTACCATGATAATAAAGGCAGCAGAGCCCGCACTGATCACAGGTCATTGTTACTGAGTACGTTTCGGGAAGTATAATGATGCAGGGTGCATGTCTTTCCATCTCCCATTCTGACTCCGAGAAGAAAGACGATTCGAATTCATCAAGGATATAGTGGCATTTTATCCACTAAAATTCGTAATTCCCCCAGACGTAATTTTTAAAAGGATTATTTGTATCAGAATTTGAGATGAAAAAAGGATCATTCTTCCGGGGGAGGATTAGGAGGGGCACTCCCATCCCGTTCCCACCCG
>JAJRCO010000199.1 GCA_028678905.1 Methanomicrobiales archaeon | reverse complement strand
GGGCAGACGAGTGAGCAGGTGGTCCCGGAGTCCTCACCGCAGCGACCGCCACAGGCACAACCGCCACCGGGAGACCCGATCCCATGACCACGCCGATTGTCAGCGTCAAGGATGGCCGCCGATCGTCGGACTGGCGCGTCGTCGAATCGTCGGGCAAGAGCATTTTCTACTACTTGCTCGGCATGTTCGTCGATGAGACCGGGAAGCCGAGTATGGCGCGCTGGATGTTGCTGCTCTGGACGTATACCGGCTGGCTCATGATCCATCATGAGTTGCGGCTGAAGGTCGGCGACCCGTCGCTCCAGAACGCGGCGTGGCAAAGTTGGTGGGCGGCCGAGGGGTTCATCGGGCTCGCGGTCTTCGGTCCGCGCATCGCGTCCTACTTCGGCGCTGGCGCAGCCGGGGCGGTGACCGGCATCGGCGCGAGTATCCGTGACGGCTTAGCCAAGATCGGCGAGCAGATCGAAGCCAAGACCAGCCCAACCGTCACCAACACGACGACGACGATCAACGCGCCGCCGGTCGACACTCCGCCACCACCACCGCCAGCACAACCGTCAGGGGAGTCTGGCGAAACGTCGGTGCCCGGCTGATGGCCGTCATTGAGCATCCCCTCGCGACGAATTACCACAGCGGCCGGCACTCTCCCTATCGCGTCGACCTCATCGTCATTCACGTCACGGAAGGCGACGCCGCCTCAGTGGTCGCATGGTTCTCCGATCCTGCGGCCGACGTGAGCGCGCACTACATGGTTCGGAAGGACGGCGCGGTCGTGCAGTTCGTCGATGAAGGCGATACCGCATGGCACGCGGGCCGCGTCCACGGCTGTACCGCCTCGCTCGTCCTCGAGCGAATGCCGGCCAATCCGAACGGGTACAGCATCGGCATTGAGCATGAGGGCGACGGGACGCACGAACTGACGACTGAACAACGCGCGGCGTCCGTCGCGCTGATTCGGGACATCGCCAACCGGCACGGTATCCCGCTTGACCGGACGCACATCGTCGGGCATCGCGAGATTTACGACTTCAAAACCTGCCCAGGCGCGATCGACGTTGATGTGCTGGTCGCCGAGGTGGGCGCGTGATCGTTCCCGCGTGGCTCACGCTCCACGTTGTCGGCTATGGGCTCGCGGTTGGGATCATCGGCGGCGCGGGTGCGTACGCGCTGCACGAGCATGACGCCAAGATCCACGCGGAAGATGCGGCGCAAGCGGCGCTGGACCGCGATACGCTGCGTACGCGACTGATGCAGGATGCGCTCAACGCCGCTTCGGCCAAAGTCGAAACCGTCACGGTCGCGCTCAAGCCGATTATTCAACGCACGATCACGCTCATCGACAGCGCACGCCGTCAGCCAACCGACACGGCGTTAGTACAGCGCGCGCTGAATGCGGCGGACACGTCGACGCGGAAATGCACGGAACTGGTGCAGACGTGTGGCGACTTCAAGAAGATGGCGACCGATTCACTGCGCGTCATGGGCATTCTGCTTCGACAAGCCAATCAACGCGCGCTCAACGTCTTCGCGCCGCCGCCCGCACCGCGAGTGAGCCGGGGCATTCAGGCCGGCCTCGGCGTCTGCTTTGACGCGATCCCGCCCTATCGCGGTGTCCCATGCGCCTCGGTCACCTATGGCTTTCACTTGAGGATCTTCTAACGATGCCGATGCCGAAGGGACTTACCGAGAAAGCCAGATTGCGCTGGATCTCGGGTCAGTTAGACGCTCTGTTGACTGGGCAGAGCGATGTCAAATCCCAGTTCACATCCTTTCAGGAGACAGTTCTTATGGCGCTCAACCAGAACGAACAGGCGATCGTCGATGCCCTCAACGCATCAACGAACAACGTGGCCGATGCAATCTCGACGGCGACGCAGGCGATCACCGATCTCTTCAACAACCAGAGCACGATCACCCTGGCCGATGTGCAGCCGAACCTCGATACGATGAACTCGGCAGCCGTGGCGCTGAAGTCACTGGCGACGACGGACGATCCGGCCATCGTGCCGACGGCCACGCCGATCACCGTCACGAATCCGGACGGCACGACCACGCCGGTTTACGAGACGCCGGTTCCGTGATCAGATCCGCAGTCTTCGGGCTCGGTCTCGCGCTCGGCATTGGGCTGAGCGCGAGACGGGCCGCGCCGCCGCAGTCGGCATCCTACTACGTCGACCACCAGATGCCGAAGGCGGTGGGGGACCTCATCCTTGCTGCCAACGGGATCGCACCGCCCGCTGCTGCCAGTCGCGGGGCGATCATGCTCTCGCAGGGTGATACGATCTCGCCGCTCTACGCGATCCGAACCGATACGGTGCTCGGCGTGATCACCGTGGTGGACTCGCTGACGTTGGTTCCGAGGGGCGCGGTGGTGGCGAAGAAGTGCGGCACAAGCGCCTTTTTCCTCCGCATCGGTCGCCGGAAAGGGCAGATGATCAATCCCATTCTGACGGCCGACACGGTGACGGTCTCGGTCACGAGCTGCACGACCGCCGTACCGTCGTCGTCGTTTCAGGTCGCGATGCGGCTGCTCAGTTGTCCGGACAGTTCGCGCCTCTTTACCAAGCCGGGCTTCCCGCCCGCCGATACGACCATCAACCCGCTGCTCGCGTGGGAGTGTCGACGGTAAGAGGTAGGCGTGCACGGCGACTGGACTCGGCGCTTGAGGCCGAAGTCTTGGCGCTGCTGGACGAATGGTGTCTGGCGCACCGATTGAAGACGTGCAGCGAGCGCCGGAAAGAACTGCGCGCCGAGGCCGAACGGGCCGAGCGAAGCCGCCGGTACCGCGCGATGCTGCGCGCCAAAATGATGCGCCGGCTGCTTGGCATTCATCAGCACGTCCTCAATATCGATCGCCTCGATGCCCGCCAGAACGCCCGGCGTCGCGACAAGCGAGCAGTTGAACGAGCAGTTGAACGGACCATCGCACGAGCGTCATAACCTGAGACCCGAGATGCGGACGCACTGATCACCAGCCACCAGGAGGGGCC
>JAJRCO010000201.1 GCA_028678905.1 Methanomicrobiales archaeon | reverse complement strand
CGGTGATGTGTGAAGGTCCATGCCCTGTTCACGAACCGGACCTGTACAACGCCGTTGACGTGGTCGCGCCGGTTCAGGCTCTTCCGCAGTTGAAGAAAATCGCGGCCCTGCGCGGCGTGGCAAAGTTGTACCCGATGCACCGCGATCTGGCGTTCGTGCTCGCGAAGATGCGAGACCGTGGCGTTTTCTGCGACGTGCCGTATGTCACCGAGATGCGGTCGGAATTCGATCACGACAAGGCAGTTCTCGCGACGGAGTTTCCCTTCAATCCCGATTCTCCAAAGCAGGTACTTGAGTATTTTCACGACAAGGGCATCCATCTCGAAAACGCCCAGGAAGAGACGGTACGCGATGCGGTTGGAGATTTTGACGCGGAGAACAGCAATGAGACTCACTTGGTCGCTCTCGCGAATCTTCTCGAATACAAGGAACTCGGAGACGGTGTGGACCGCTGGTTTGCACCGTTGGTTTGGGTTACGCACACAAAAGATGGGAAACCCACCACGCCTCACTTCGAGGGTTTTGTGGATGAGAATGGATACATCCATCCTTCGCTTGGGTTTTTCACGTCATCGGCTCGTCTCATGTGCGTCGATCCTAACCTTCAGAACGTCGCGAAACGGCGCGTGAGCCGTCGCGTTTGCATCTGCGGTGCGCTGAAGGGGGACCATCCGACCGCGACGTGCGCGAAGTTTAAGGGTGAAGCGGAGGGTAAGAAAGTCCGACGCGCCATCATCGCGCCTCCGGGATTCTGGCTGATCCGCGCCGACTACTCGAACGCCGAGAACCGGAATTACCTGTATCAAGCCGGATACCCACCTCCGAAGGGCGATCTGCATACCTGGATGGTCGGCAACATCGGGTTGACCGAGGACGACGAATTCAGTATTAGAATGGGGGGAGCACGCGAGGCGTCGAAGACCGTCGTTCACGCGACCGACTACCTCGAAGGATTGCAACTCAAGAACCGGTACGAGTTGAAGGCAAGGAAGTGCCAAGATGAGATCGCGGCTGGAGCGCGGCTGGTATTCCCTGACTGGACGTTTCGTGGTCGCGTGGTTACTTTTACTGGTGTCAATCTCGCGAATCGCTGTTACGGCGAAGCGTCGTACGAGACACGGCACCGTTGCCTGGAACTGGTCGAGCGCTATCTTGGCGACGGTAAGGCGATGCCATCGGATTTCGGCCCCTGGCCGGTCGGCGCGTTCCCCAAGATGCGCGATCTCCAAAGAAAAATCCTGAAGCAGTGCGAGACCGAGAAGATCGTGCGCCCGCCGCACGGGTACGCGCTGATCAGCTTTGGCCGCGACGAGGATCGCTGCAAGCAGGCCGCAGCGGTCTTTGGATCGCAGCCGGTCGCACACTTCACGAAGCTGGCGCTCTTGCGGCTGGATAAACAGATGGCAACGGTCCCCCTTGAT
>JAJRCO010000322.1 GCA_028678905.1 Methanomicrobiales archaeon | reverse complement strand
TCTCCGTAGTACTTAGAGATCACTTCCGGCCCCGCGATGGGAATGAAGTGCGCCCCGCTCTCGTTGGCCACCGCTTTGGCGATGAGGGTCTTTCCCGTTCCCGGCGGACCGTACAGCAGTACTCCCTTGGGTGGTTCGATCCCCAGCTTATTGAACAATTCAGGATGACGTATAGGCAGTTCGATGGTCTCCCGCACCCGCTGGAGTTCGTCTTTCAGGCCGCCGATATCCTCATAGCTGATGTGCTTTACCCCGGCAAAACCCGCTGCGGGCTTTTCGCTGAATTCAATCTCGGTATTCTTGGTGATGATCACCGCGTCCTCTGGTTCCACCACCACCGCCTTGAACGAGATCAGCTGCATGAACGGGGGCATGCCGGCATGGACTGGAACAATATCGTTCAGGGTGATGGGAAAATCGATCAGCCGGTTCATCGCATTATTCAGGTTGATAGGGAGGTGACGAGGAAGGTCTTCTGGAGGAGCAAGCACCACACGTTTTGCCTCGATCTCCTTTTCCACCGGGTGCACCTTGACCCGGTCCCCGATGCTCACCCCGGCGTTCTGGCGGGTGTAGTTGTCGACCCGCACTTTCATCTGATGCCAGTCGTTGATCTGGGAACGCCAGACCTTGGCAATGGTGGTGCGTTTTCCCTCGATAACGACCAGGTTGCCCGGGGACAACCGGAGCTGCAGCATCGTGTCCGGGTCGAGTCGCGCCTTACCCCGCCCCTGATCATCGGGATAGGCACTGTCTACCTTCAGAAAGACTTCGGGCATTAGCTTAAAGGGTATATACGCGGGGATTTATAAGTACTGTGACTATGCGGATTCTTCTCCTCGATCCTTTTCACGGCGCAGCAGGTGACATGGTGGTGGGTTCCCTTCTCTCCCTGGGTGCAGAGGGATCCGCAGTGCGAGAGGCGATGCGTTCGGTAGTGGGAGAGCCCGAGATCCGGGAGGTGAAGCGGAGAGGCATCCTGGCCCTGCAGGTGGATACCCGGGCCGGGGAAGAGGAGAGGGATCTGGAGGAGGTGCTGGAACGGGTGGCCTCAGCACAGGCATCGGTGGTGGCTCGGGAGATGGCAGAGAGGATCTTTCGGCGTATCCAGGAGGCAGAGGAGAGGATACACGGTCCACCAGTCCATTTTCACCAGGTCGGTGCTGATGACGCGGTTGCGGAAGTGGTGGGGGCCTGTGTGGCGCTGGATGCACTGCGGGTCGATGGCGTGCAGATCCTCCCGGTGGCGGTGGGTCGGGGGACCGTCCGGACTGCTCATGGGATTCTCCCGGTTCCTGCTCCGGCCACGGCCGAGATACTCCGGGGGAGTTCCCTCGCGATGATCCAGGGCACCGCAGAGGGGGAGCTTTGTACCCCAACCGGAGCCGCTATCCTCGCAGAGTTTAACACCCGGCGCATCAACCCTTCCGGCCCGACCCGGGTGAAGGCGGTAGGATATGGAGCGGGTTCACGGAACGATCCGGAATCTCCCAATGTCCTCCGCAGCATGCTCCTGGAGACGGGGATGGAATCGCCTCCGGATGAAGTGGATATCCTGGAGACCAACGTCGATGATGTGACCGGGGAAATTCTGGCCTATACTCTCGATCGCCTCATGGAGGCCGGGGCGCGGGATGCAAGTGTTGTCCCACTCCTCATGAAGAAAGGTCGGCCGGCCCATCTGGTGCGGGTGATCTGTGATCCCTCCCGGGCTTCCGCGCTGGCGGCTCTCATGGCCACCGAACTGGGGACCCTCGGGATCCGCCATATGCAGGCCGTGCACCGCTTCGTCATCGAAAGAACCGTAACTCCCATTGAAGTGGCGATTGGGAAGGACAATCGGATCATCGATGTAAAATGCAGCTGGATGGATACTACCCTCCTTGCCCTGAAACCAGAATACGAACAGTGCCGAGCCTGGGCTGTGGATCTGGGTCTACCGCTGCGGGACGTGATCCGCATCGTGGAGGCGGCCGCCTGGTCCCGCATCCCCACGGGGGGGTCATGAACACCCCAAATACCCGGGTGAGCACGGGATGCCCGCCCCTAGATGAGCTGCTAGGAGGAGGACTGGAAAAAAAGTCGATCACCCAGGTGTACGGGGAACCGGGGAGTGGAAAAAGCACGATCGCACTCCTGCCTGTGATCGCCTGCCTGAAAGAAAACCGGGGAGTGATCTTTTTTGATACGGAAGGCCTCTCGGTGGAACGCTTCCGGCAGATCGCTGGCGAGAATGCGGAAGAGATCGCGACCAGGCTCTACATCTACGAACCGGCCGATTTCGAGCAGCAGGGAACACAGATCGCTGAATCAGAAGCCCTTCTGAAGAAAGGGGGTGTCGATCTCCTGGTCATGGATTCGGCGACCGCCCTCTACCGGACGGAGCTGGGATTGAGCCGGGAGGCCCAGCGGAAACTGGCCGCCCAGATGATATATGTGCTGGGGCTTTCTCGCCGTTATGCGGTTCCGGCACTGATCACCAATCAGGTATATGTCGACCCGGAGAGCGGGGAGTTCCGGCCGATGGGTGGGCCGGTGTTGCAGCACCTCTCCAAGGCGATCGTCCGCATCGACCGCCTGAACGGGCTGCGCAGGGCGGTGCTGGTTAAGCACCGGTCCCTGCCTGACGGATCTTTTTTCACCTTCGAAATCACTCAGGATGGGATCCGGAAAATCGAGCCAGGTGTCCAGAAGGCTCGATCCATTCTCGAATCGTGAGAAGGCCCGGACCCGAACTCCTCTAAGGGCGTATGAACCCGGAGGGAATGGGGGCCCGACATCTTGCGATGTTCCTTCCCGGGTGGGAGAAGAAAGATCGGGATCATCTCGATCATGGACGGGCGGAAATCTTACCTTTGTTGCAACAAAAAGAAGAGATAACGTCCCTTCAGGGTATATTGATCGCTCCTACGAAGACCGGTTCTGCCGGACCCTCCAGGACTACTCCATCCTTAAGATAGATAATCAGGGGGCCCCCTTCGGTTTCCACCTGCACGGTCTCCCCCACCGCCCCCATCCGGTGAAGGATCAGCGCGGAGGCCGTGGCGCCGGTCCCACAGGAAAGGGTCTCTCCCTCCACACCCCGTTCAAAGGTGCGGATACGAAGGGCATTCTCACCGATATGCTGGACAAAATTCACGTTTGCACCTTTGGGAAAGGTCGGATGATGGCGGATCAGGAGACCCACGGAAACCACATCTACCTTTTCCACATCGTCCACAACGATCACTGCATGGGGAACACCTATGTTAACCGCCCGCACCTCATGGTCACTGATAGTCTCCCGATACTCCCCTTCTCCCGTTGCGGGAATGTCTGGACGGTCAAAGTGAGGGGCCGGCATATCCACGGCGGCCATGAAGGTATCGTCATGGTACCCCATACGGACAGGGATAATCCCTGCGGGGGTCTCTATCTTGCAGGCGTCCCGCACATAGCCGGAGTCCATGGCATACCGGGCGAAGCAGCGGATGCCGTTCCCACACATCTCCGCCTCGCTCCGGTCCGGCTGGAAGAGCCTCATCCTCAGGTCTGCCTTCTCCGAACGGGAAAGAAACAGTACGCCGTCTCCCCCTACCCCGAATCGTCGATCACAGTACAGGGCGGAAAATTCTCCTTTCATCTCGTCCGGAATGACCAGTCCCTCGATTTCGTCCACCAGGATGAAATCATTACCGTTTCCCTGCAGCTTGGTAAACAGGATATCCATCTCAGTCCCCTCCCCAGGACCACACAGGTAAGACCGAACTCCACCGGATGATCCTCATCCTTCCCTGCGCTTCCTGGCAGAAGAAAAGGCGAATTTGCGGCTCAGACATATGCATCTACACCTGATCTTGGTAATCTATTTCAAATTTCTTGTGGAATTCTTCGATGCTCCATCCAAGGTATTCACGGATGATCAAGTAGGCAAGGGTGGGAGGAAACGCTCCCTTCTCTGTTACAATCAGGTCGATATAGGGGGGAGGGGTTATATCAAAGACCGGGTTGCGTACACGCACGTGCGGCAAGGAGGATCGCACCCGGTCCGCCAATACCTCCTCAGGATTTCGCTCCTCGATCTGGACTATCTCCCCCAGCACTGTGCGGGGAGCAAATTTATAGGTTTCAGCAGCGACCATGAAACTGGTTCGTGCCTCATGGGCGGCCAGAGCAATGGGGGCAGTCCCGATCTTATTTACAATGGCACCATTAACCATCACCGCGTCCGCTCCCACGATCACCAGGTCGATCTCATTCATGAAGTACCGGGCGGCGGAGTCTACGATATACTGGGTGGGGATGCCGGACTCATTCAGGACCTGGACGGTGATCAGCCCCTGATTGCCTGGTCGTACCTCGGTGGCAAAGACAGTGATTTCCTTTCCGCTGCGGTGGGCAGTGGTGATACAGGCGAGAGCCGCCTCGGAGTTACAATGGGTGAGGATCACGTCCCCATCCGAGATGTGACGAGCTCCGAACTCGCCGATCCGGTCCACAGCCTGGAGGGAATCACGGATGAAGGTCTCGGCTCTCTCCACCAGCTGCCGCTTCGCCCCCTCCACGTCACCGGCCTCCCGGAGTCCTCTCATCACATAATGGACGGCGTTGGGGAGGGAGACCGCCGTCGGACGGGTGGACACCAGTTTGTCTGCGGCGTCCTGCATACCTTGGCAAAAGCCTTGGAT
>JAJRCO010000133.1 GCA_028678905.1 Methanomicrobiales archaeon | reverse complement strand
GGATCGATGGTGAGGATCGCCCCACTTTCCCGGATCTGCACCTGGAGATTCTCGGTGACCTGTTCCACTAACGCTGCGCACTGCACCGGTTCCAGAGTCTGGCCACGGGTGTGGACCCGGGAATACTCCAGGAGATCCTGCACCAGGGCCTGCATCCTCTTACCCCCATCCACGATGAATCCGATGTATTCGTCGGCATCGGTACTGAGTTTTCCCTGATAGCGACGGGCGAGAAGCTGGGAGAAGCTGACGACGTTCCGTAATGGCTCCTGCAGGTCGTGGGATGCCACGTAGGCGAACCGTTCCAGGTCTTCATTGGACCGCTTGAGGTTCTCCGCGTATTTCTTCAGTGATTCTTCCGCGTGTTTCCGTGCGATGATATCGGCCGCCTGTCCTGCCAGGATGTCGATGAGACTCAGTTCTCGATCTTCGGGGGCGTGAACCCTGCAGAAGGCGGTGGAGAGAGCGCCTAGCAGCTGTCCGGTCCTGCCGATCAGGGGAGTGGACTGGACCGCCCATACCCCTTCCTGCTGCAGTAGATCGAGAGTGGCACTTCCCTGCAGGAAAGGGCTCTCCCGCACGTTTTCCACTACCACGCGGTCCGGCCGGTCCATCACGGTACCGCATACTCCCGCCTCCCTGGGTCTCAGCTCCGCAAAATGGTCCAGGAACGGGGGGCCAAAACGGGTCTGGGCGGCGATCTTCATTGTCCCGGTGGATGGGTCGAGGATCTGGAGGGTGCCCTTGTCCGCCCCGGTAAGTATGATCGCGGCATCCACGAGAACCTGATACATTTCTCCAGACTCATCCCCTTTGATGAACCGTCCTCCGATGTGACGGAGGATGTTCAGGTCCCGGACCTCTGCTTCCAGGTTTTCCTTGAGTCTGATCAGCTCACTCTCCGCCCGTTTGCGCTCCGTGATATCCCGGGCATTCACCACAAAACCATGGATCGCCTTCTCTTCCAGGAGATTGACGCCTGCCAGTTCCAGAACGTGCCATTCACCTTCGGAATCCCGGATCCTCACCTCCAGGTCCACTCGCATGCCCGGGTGGGCGGCAGCGGACGCGAGTGCCTCCACCACACTATCCATATCATCGGGATGCGTCAGTTCCAGCACCTGTCTGCCCGTGAGGTCCTGCGGGTTGTATCCACCGATCTGCTGCACCGAAGGGCTCGCATAGGTGATGTTACCTCCCTTATCCAGGAGGACGATGATGTCCGACGCGTTCTCGATGAGCGAGCGGAACCGTTCCTCTTTCTCCCGCAATGCTTCCTCTGCCTTCCTGCGCTGGGTGACATCGTGAATGGTCAGGAGCAGATACTGCTGTCCACCCAGGTCAATCCTGTCGATATAGCTGGAGACGATCCGCTCCTCGCCGGATTTTGTAAACAGGGTGAGTTCCAGGTCATTCACAGATCCGTACTGCTCCAGTCCTGATAGGATTCGTGTACGCTGGGACAGGTCACGGTTTATGCCTAGCTCCACATTCGTCCTGCCCAGCGCTTCCTCTCTGGGGTACCCGAAGGTCTTCACCCACGATTCATTGACATTCACTATCGTGCCATCTTGCCGGTGAACCAGCGCAATGGGGTAGGGCGCTTTCTCGTAGATGAGAGAGAATCTGCGTTCGCTCTCCTGCAGGGTCCGATTCAGCGTAACCAATTCCTCTCTCTGGTGCCGGAGTTCCTCATTGGACTGCAGGAGTTCTCCCGTTTTTGTCTGGAGTTCCTCTGCCGATGTCTGGACTCTATGGAGTAAGCGCTCTTTTTCCTGTTCTGCCTTCCTCCGTTCGGTGATATCCTGGATCGAAACAATCGAGATCCCGCTCCCCTGCACCGAACTGCGGGCAATAGAGATGCCGAGCCACACTTCCCGGCCATCCCGTCTCCTGATGAGCAGCTCCCGCAGTCCTGGTGAATCCGAACCGGCGGATCTGCTGTCTCCAGAGAAGCCCACATCAATTCCGGACAGTTCTTCAAACGATCTTCCCAACGCCTCCTGGCGCTGGTATCCAAGAATACGCTCTGCGGCAGAGTTCCAGATCAGTACCAATCCTCCTGCATCCAGACCCACCACGGCATCGGAGGAAGCATCCAGTAATAGGCGATAACCTTCTGCAGAGGGCGAAAAGATTCCATCAAACGCGCCGGGCATGTCATTCCATTGCCCACGGGACTGGGTAAGGATCAGGATCAGGCCCACCAGGAAATAGGCAGAACCCCCCCATTCTCCAATTATACCGATCCATTCCATGACATCACCGGAATGTACCGTAAACGCATACCCCAGCTGGCCGAGGCCGATCAACGCAAGCCCGAGGCTGTAGAAGTACAGAAATGAGGAGCGGGATCGGGTGATGTAGGTGGAGAAGGAGACCAGGGCTGCCACGATGAACAGGGTGGCTGCCATCGTGATCACGAGCCGGCCGAGGGGGGTTCCTCCTACCCCGGGAATAAAGAATACAGGGATCAGCCGGGCGCTGCTCATCAGTGCGACGAGTAGCACCACCGTTATCCCTGCACCATATCCGATGAGGAGTGTGTGAACGCGCCGCCAGGTACCCGGTCTGGCCAGACCCATGGAAAAGAAGGCCATCAGCACCCCGATCAGGTGTAGGCTCCCGGCAAGGAAAGCCCCGATGTTCTGGATCTGCGTCCCGCTATCGGTACCAACCAGGGTACTGGTATCGATCGCCAGGATAATCGCCAAACCCAGTACGAGCACACCGGCCCCCATCCAGACCAGCTGTACCTTGCCGGTCTTAAGGGCTCCCCAGGCCATGATAATGCCCAGAATAATGAACCCGGCATTCAGGGAGATATTAAGCGTGGTTTGAAAAGGAGGATCGTAGCGGAGAGGATAGTGCCTCGCGAGTTGAACCGCGAAGAATAATGCCATCAGAATAATGGGTGCTGCGGCTGCCGGTCGCCATCTTTTATTCTCATTCACAAGCGCAGACATGGCTCTATGATTGATTTTCGAATTCCGGGAGGTTCGCGTCAGGTTGGTAAGAAGCGGTTTCCTGGACCCATTCCCGATCAACCGACTACGGATAGGTGCTACAGGATGAAATCTACTCAATCCCACATAATAGTTCTCTCTCGTTCCCCACGCCTTGTGTTGCCGTTAATTGAAGTCGCACAAGAGATATATGGGTCATGCTCTGTTCGATGGCGTGTGCATACTTCGTCGCCGGTAGTCGTCTTCGCCTACTGAAACCTTCATGTGCATCCAGTGCAGTACTCCGAGATATGCCCGCTCGATCATCAGATAACAAACCAGATCCCGAGGACCGTTACCGTAACTTTTCCATACAGGTGCCAGAATTCTTCAACTTCGGATATGATGTGGTCGATATATGGGCGGAAAAGGAGCCGGATAAGACTGCCCTGCTCTGGGTGAACCAGCAGGGAGAAGAAAAACGGTACAGTTTTTGGGATATGAAGATGGGATCTGATGCGGCGGCACGTCTCCTGCAGGAAAGCGGGATCGGACCGGGTGCCCGGGTGTTCGTGATGCTCCCGAGGATCCCGGAATGGTGGATCCTGGTGGTCGCCCTGATCAAGCGCGGTGCGGTCTACACCCCGGCGACCACCCTGCTCACCTCCCACGATATCTCCTATCGGCTGAAGGCCGGTGGATTTGCCCTGGTCATCACCGATCGTGAGAACGCACCCAAGGTGCAGGAGGCGGCCAGGGAGCAATCGTCGAAACCGAAATGCATGGTGGTCGATGGAGACCTACCGGGCTGGATCAGCTATCCTGAAGAGATGGCCTCAGGGACGCGGACCGGGGTACACATCCCTGCCGTGAAAACGAGATCCTCGGACTCCCTCCTGATCTTCTTTACCTCGGGGACGACCGGGAATCCCAAGATGGTGCTCCACGACCACAGTTACGCGCTTGGCCATATTGTCACCGCCCGGTTATGGCAGGACGTGAAACCGTCCGATCTCCATTTCACCATCACCGATACCGGCTGGGCAAAGAGTGCGTGGGGGAACCTGTTCGGTCAGTGGATCGAAGGTACAGCAGTCTTTGTCTACGATATCCGGGGAAAATTTGATCCTGCGGAGATACCGCCTCTCCTGATGAGATACGGGATCACGACGTTCTGTTGTCCGCCCACCATCTACCGAATGCTGATCCTGCTGGATCTGAAACGGTACAACTTCTCTCGGCTTCGTCACTGCCTAAGCGCGGGCGAACCGCTGAATCCAGAAGTGATCCGCATCTGGAAAGAAAAGACCGGGCTGCCCATCTACGAGGGATACGGCCAGACAGAGACCGTGCTCTGTATTGGCGCATTTCCGGGTCGTGAATGTCCGCCCGGATCCATGGGAAAACCTGCTCCGGGCTGGCATGTCGAACTTCACGACCGCCATGGCAGGCCGGTGGGGGTCAACCGCGAAGGAAGGATCGCGATCTCCCTCAATCCGAGGCCGGTGGGATTGTTCCAGGAGTATATCGGAAACGACGCGGCGAACCGGAAGTCCTTTGTGAAAGGCTGGTACTACACTGATGACAAGGCTGCTCTGGACGAAGACGGCTACTTCTGGTTCATAGGGAGAGATGACGATGTCATCAAGGCATCGGGATACCGTATTGGCCCGTTCGAGGTCGAAAGCGCGTTACTGGAGCATCCGTCAGTTGCCGAGGCAGCCGTGGTGGGATCCCCCGATCCGATTCGGGGAACGATTGTGAAAGCCTTCGTGGTGCTCAAACCCGGCTTTGTGCCATCCGACCGCCTCATGGTCGACCTGCAGGAGCATGTCAAGCAAGTGACGGCCCCCTACAAATATCCACGGGCGATTGAATTTGTCGATTCACTCCCCAAGACCCATTCAGGGAAGATCCGGAGGAACGAGCTCCGCGAACGGGAGGTAAAAAAGGGGGAAACCGGGTGAAATGTTTCATGCGCCCCAAGATCAGAAGCATGACCAATGAGTTAGACATCTTTCCCGTAACTCTCAGGAGACTTGCATGGTACCGGTCTGTGGGCATCAGCCAGGGTATAATGTGAATGTACCAATGACACGCGTATCTCAATGTTCCCGTACCACGAACATCGACACATGCTCGCCTTTCCTGTCAAAATACAGCCGGCAGCCGGTTTTTGATTCCCAGATGATAACCAGCAGGAGCACATACCAGGGGATGATTGAAAAACCGATCATTAACGCCGGCAAGATTAGGAAATCGATTCCAGAGATAAATCCAACGAATATCAGGATCTCAAAACAAACCAACAGGGAAACCGTGGCAATAACGAGATACAGAATTACAGTTCTTTTCGTTCCTGATTCTTCCCGATAACCCTGAGCAAGAACGTCATTATACTGTCGCCATAGTCTGTGTGCGCTCACGACGAAAGCGAGCGTGGCGATAATCATGCCGACCATGAAAACTGACAGGTAGGCACCGGTCACAAATAACGGCATAAATACTGGGATAAAGGCGGTGTAAAAGAGGGCCTGCAACAGGATCCAGTTCCGAAACCGTTGTAACCAGCCGTACTTTTCAGCAGGGAGATCACCGCCGTTTGAGGAGATTGCCATCACCTCGTTGGACAGGTTCACGTGTCTGCGAGCCCCTGCCGGGACATTTGGACACCAACCAAGCCATCCGTGAATGACCACAGATAATCTTGATGTCATACGGACGCCTTCACTTTTGTGAAAAGTTCTTCTGCCATCTTCGTCGGATCTGCAGAGCGTTTGATCTTAATGTTCAGTTCGTCAGCGTAATCCCAGATGAGCTCGATGCATTCAGTGTACCGCTGGCAGGTGCCGCAGTTCCCTTCGTGTTCGTACCAGACCTGTACGCCGTGCTTTCCCGAAATGAAGATGATTGTTGCGGTCTGAAACGGGATCGACCGGCCGAGGAGAATTCCCTGTTCGATATTGATCTTTTCGATGGCGATCTGGTTTGCGTTCGCCATCTTCCTGAGCGCTGTCTCTATCTTCTCGTCCATGATAAGAAGGGCTCTGGAAACTGCCTGCCGGGATATACCCAGCTGGTTTGCTATGGAGATATTGGGCATACCGCTCCGGCGCATCGCCCAGAACCCGAACTGTTTATCGTTCGTGGACAGAAGCATATGTCAACATATGTATGTTGACTATATAAAACTTTCAGGTTCCTTCCATAATATTGCTTTTCCCGGCATTCCGTGAGATGGTATCTTTTCTTTAGTCGTCGGTGTCCTGCTGCGCAGGATACGATAAAAGTTTGGGGGCCACGGAAGATTCATGTATTCGGACAGAACAGAAGCCCGACATGAAGGAAGGGCTATACAATGTCCACTGGAGATCCACGGGATGAGTACCTTGACGCGAGCAACACTATCAGACATTACGGGACCAGCCGTTTTGCCGAGCTGACCATTTATATCGCTCTCACTGCGGGGATAATGAATGTCGCATTTGGACGATTTGCCCCCATATCAACCGAAGTGGGCATCAGCCTCAAGGCAGCAGGATTACTCATTACCCTTCTCTTCTGGACCAGGAGCGGGCCATGGCTTAGTGGTATAACTTCATGAACAGAGCGGTGGAGCTCGAGGGCGAATTGGGGTTCAGACAATACTCCACCCGACCGCGAGCGGGGATTGCCACGGGTCATAACGCGGTCCGTTCATTCTTTGCCCTCATGGTAATTTTTTGGGGTGTTGCACTGGTTCTGTTTCCGTGATTTCATTTTCAGGTGCAAGAAATCAGTGAAAAATTTCCCACGCTGACTCGTATCGCCTTTCTCTTATTTCAGCGAGGTTCGGCCAGTACGGATTCATGCTATCTCATAGTTTTTCAGGAATCGGATCGACACGTAAGAATCCCTGACCCCGATGAATCTGCCGTGGTGATTTTTATTGTAATACTTCGGGTTTCTCTCCTAACGGAAAGGGACCAACACATCACACTCGGATCTGTCCACGATAGAACCTGGCAAAAAAGATATTTGCACCGAACAATCGATTTCTTATACTTTCACGGTATCAGGATTTCCTGTTGGCCCAGGGCTTCCGAAGGGATGCCCGATATTGGACCAGGATTAATATATGAAAGGGAGGTAGGGTAATTGACAGTAGAAGTGAATTGGAGTGCGATAGGATTAGGCTCAATAATAGCATTTCTGATCGGCTGGTTTATCTTCGGTCTGCTGGGTGCGGTAATCCTGGCCATCATTGTGATGATATTAATGGGGATTATCATATTCAGATAATCATTTGGAGCAATTTTCAATAGATTGGGCGGGTACCCCTTCAACATCGTGGGAGCCTCTTCCCTGAAACGGATCAATACCGAATCCCGTTGATGGTATTCTATCAGAGGTTCCAATGAATAATTGACTGGTTCTAAAGACAACAATATGTTTGGGGGCATGTTCATCTGGACCTCCCCTCGAAAATAGCCGGAAATACTTCGAGGCAAATACAAACGAAATCAAGGATAAAGGCGAGTAGGCATTTCCATGTCTTCCATTAGCGTTCTGAGTTCGGATTAAAACCAGGACCCGTGAACAAATAGCGGGTCATACCTCGCCATACGAGGGCGATAGGGAGTTAATGATTATAATTTGTTTTAGGGGCTTCCTGCAGGGTGAAATAAAATGTTGATCCTTTTCCGACTTCCGATTCAACCCAGATCTGCCCCCCATGACGTTCGATGATCCTCTTCACAATAGCAAGGCCAACCCCTGTACCCGGATACTTTTCTCGCGTATGAAGCCGCTGGAAGATCACAAAGATCTTGCTATGAAAGGCAGAATCAATTCCAATGCCATTATCTTTGACCGCGAACCTCAATAAATCGCCCATCCTTTCCGCATATAGATGGATGTGCGGCTGGACGTCGGTTCTTCGGAATTTGATTGCATTCCCGATCAGATTCTGGAAAACAAGGGCGAGCT
>JAJRCO010000136.1 GCA_028678905.1 Methanomicrobiales archaeon | reverse complement strand
CTCCCGACAGATCCCTCCCGGCCTCGCCTACCGGAGAAGGACGGAACGGCCACACCGGGATCCGGTGAACGCGATGTTCTCTTTCGGGTATGCGATGCTCCACGGGATCTGTCTCCGGGCGGTCGTGGGTGCCCATCTCGATCCGGACCAGGGCCTCCTGAACGAAGGTGGGGGAAGTCTGGTGCAGGATCTCATCGAGCCGCTGAAGCCACGAATGGTGGATGCTACTATCTTCGACTTAGCGAACGCGGGGATCCCTCCGGAAGAGTACGACATCGGAGGATCGCGATGTTACCTGTCGGAAGATCTGATCCAGCAGATCGCCGCAGCCCTTCAGAAAACCATCAGACAGGAGGAGATCGATGCCCAGGTGAACGCCTTCAGGCAGGCGATTCTATACAACAGGGAGTTCTCTGCGATCTACTGACTCTTCTGTCGGACGATAGAGAAATCGTGGAAAGACGAGAGGCTCCGGTCTGCGATCTGCATATCTCGTATCACAACACGGGTGCAACCGTATAGCATGGATACGAATTTATCGAGAAGAGGCAGATCGCCGGTTGCGAGGATCCGCACCTTGCCGTCCGGCAGGTTCATCACCTCTCCCGTAATCCCAATGTTCATTGCGACCCGGCGGATACACGCTCGGAAACCAACACCCTGAACCCGCCCCGAAACGACGATCTCGATCGTCTTCACAGAAGGTGCTCCTCAATAATCCGGAGAGCGACCGAGAGTTCATCGAACACATCCTCCCGGTGCTCTTCTTCACGGATATTGATGGCAGCATCCACCGCGAGACCAAGAATGTCCTTCGCCCGGTCCTCGTCATCGGCGACATACATCGACAGAGCCATGTCCCCGAGGACAAACGCCCGTCGGGAGAGTGGGCGGATGATCGCGGCTTCGTCGATACCATGCTGGAGCATTCGTTCTCCCAGTTTTACCTGGCCAGCTTCCCGGCATGCGATCGCGATCAGGGTGTAGAATTTCGCCCGTTCTGCTCGGTCATAGAGAGATTTAACGGTGCGGTGCAGGGCCTCCGCGTCTCCTGCGGTGAAACGACCGGAGAGTATGCGGACGCGGAAGTCAAGGAACGTCGCATACACCGGACTGACCGCGATCTCTTTTTCGTTCACCCCAAGAGAGAGAAGGACCTGCTTTCGCATATCCTCGTCTCCGATGTGGGATGCGATTTCCTTTGCCCGGGTGAGGATGGCGGGGTCGTTGCGCTTGGTGTACAGCATGTACAGCATCTGCACAATTCCCCTCCGGATCACCGTGGCGATGAACGGGATGTTGATGTCCTTGATGACCGCCTCTGTCTCTTCGAGAAGGGAGAGCGCGTCTTCTTTTCCTCCGTACCGCTCAGCGAGAGGGACCAGGTCCAGAAGCATCGTGGCCCGGTCGTAGGGAGAGGGAATTGTCCCGATCGCCTTGTAGATCGAAGACAGGATCTCTTTTCTCTTCGCATCGTCCAGCGCCATTCCGAATATGGAGATCAGGGAATTGACGTACTCCACCGGGTCCTTGATCTGGTTAACAAGCTGCAGGGCAAGGGAGATGTGCTCATCCTTGGGGTTCAGGGCATGCAGGCTGATGATGGAGAAGACAATCTGTTTTCTGATGGGCGAACTTCTTTCTTCGGTTATCTCTTCCAGAAGCCCGAGCGCCTCGTTCAGACATTCGTATGCCTGTTTTTCGTCCACCCGTGCAAGGAGGCCCACCAAGTTAGTGAGAATAACGATCTGCTCCCCGATGTCGGGAAGATTCTTCAGGTCGACATGGACCGAAGTGAGGATCTCCTGCGCCTTCTCCATCTCCCGGATGCGCATATACGCATCGGCGAGGTTGCAGAGAGAGGAGAGCTTGGAGTAGGAGAGAGAGGTCTGATCGATCAGGCGGTATATGAGGTCCATCACCACCGGTGACGTGTAGGCAAACTCCAGTTCTCCAAACAGGCGGAGCATCACCTCGTTGGGATTGGTGGTCTCCTCCTCCCCGGCGAGTCCCCGGAAGAACGTGGCCACCCGGTAGAACATCGCGTTCCGCTCCAGGGGATCGTCGATCTCCAGGATAAACAGGGTCAGGGGGATGATGAAGTCCAGATTTTTCGACTCTTCTGCCTGACCCAGGATGAGATCGATGTACCGGGACAGTTTAAGGGCACGCTGGGGTTTGGGGATGTTCTCCCTCATCAGGGTAAGCGCCCGCTCAAAGGAGGAGAGATTGTACCGGATGAAGGCTGGTTTCTCACCGGGACCGGTTTCGATGAACGTGGAACAGCCGATTTTGATGAATCCTTCGATGATACTCTCCCGTTTGCGCTGGAGCAGATTGGGATCGTCCAGGGTCGAGGTCAGCTGATAGGCGTCGTCCAGGGCGTGTGGTGCACTCTGGGAGACTCCGTACTTGATCATCCCTTCGATGATACTGTCCCGGGCATAGACTTCATAATCCTTCTCCAGAAGGGAACGTATCCACGCACCCATGCGGTGGAGGAAATCGAGGTCTCCCTGTTCCACCGCCAGGAAGGAGGCCTGATCGATGATACGAGACAGGGCCTCTGACCGGGGACGCTGTCCTTCGATCTGGCAGGTGAGTCCAACCGCCCGCTGGAGTATATCACGGTTCTTCAGAAACACCCCGATCTTCGCCATCTCGATGACGATGAATGAGATCGCTGTCTCCCGGGCATCTTTGTCACTAATCTGCTCTGCGAGATGGAGGAGGACAGAGGGATCGTTGTATTCCATGAACCCCCTCTCGATCAGGATCCTGATACTCTCGAAGATCAGACTGTCTTTGTTCTCGTGCAGGGTGATGACGTCTTCAAACGCCCGGGCATAACTGATGAAATCGGTAAATTCCGCTTCCTTACACAGCTCGATCGCGGCTCTCTGGATCAGGGGGTCAGCCACCGAGGTCTCGATCTCGGAGAAGATCCGCTTCTTCAGAAGATCTGTCTCCTTATGGATGATGCCCTCCTTGATGAGATTGACACTGCTGTCGATCGCGTGTTTGCTCGTCCGGTCGAAGGGAGAGATGATCTTGGAGAAGAGATCCAGCGCGTTATGCAGGTCCCCTTCGGTGAGGAGGCTGTCCACGATCACCAGATACTGGGAGAGGAGCGCCTCTTCCGATGCGAGGGACGCCTTGTCGAGCAGGGGGATGATCTGCATCAAGATCCCGATATCTTTCGTCCTGGCCGCCACCGCGGTTCCCGACCGGACGATCTCCCGGATGGGGAAGTGGGTCGGTTCCATGAACCGGGCATTGAACTCCAGTGCCCTCTCGAGATACCATCGGTCCGCACTTTTCTCCGCCTTCTCCAGCAGTTTAAGGATGATCTGTTCACGGGAGAGTGGGATATCGTCGGCGAGCTTTTCCAATGAAGACTGGAGCTGGCGCTTATCCCGGGTCTTTTCGATCAGGAACTCGGAGAGGGTGCCCAGGACCTCGATCTGCTGGCTCTCGGGGATATCGCTCAGTCTCCTGATGAAGAACTCCACGTCGGTTACGTTCCTCGCCATCCCCGATTTCCATAGCTTTTCGATGATGGCGAGAATACAGGAGAGCCGGCTGTGTTTCTGTTTGATCTCGGAGCCCGATTTCAGGGCCCGGATCACGATCTCCACATCATTCTGGAGCGTTCCGATGGTCGCCATCGCTTTGGCGAGTTCACTCCTGAGGAGTGAGTGTTTGGAGATATCCCCCACCACCGAGATCAGATCGAGACTCCGGTCCAGGAGCGTGATGTCCCGGGTCTCGATTGCCCAGACGATGATTAGAGGGACGATATCGATCATGATATCGGACTGGTACTTGCGGAATCCGATGTGCTGGACGAGGTCAATCCCCTTCAGGATCAGGTCCGAATCCTTTGCCTCCACTCCCGCCTCGATCAGTTCCTTGGAGATCTTGGCGAAGATCTTGGACTGGTAACTCTTGCGGTCCAGCTTCTCGGAGAGGTCGAAGAGAATATCGTACCAGCGGGGATCCTTCATGACCGTGTAGGTGTGGATCGCACGATTCATCGTCTCGAAAATCCTGGTGTGGGTGAGGTCCACCAGGAGGCGGAGTAATTCGGGATGGTTCTCTTCGAAGGCTTTTTTGAGAATGGCGTTGTTGATCAGGTCAAGGTACTGATTTCGCTCCTTCCTTTTACTCAATTTATTTACTTCTTTGATGAGTTCCTCTATTTCCTGGGTGTTTTTTCGACCCAAAGCATGGTTCACCCGTTGCTTGTATGACTCATCAAAGGTGCCCATCGAAATGTTCATTACCTAATGTTATATATAAAATTTGCTTATATATATTCCGATTTTGTTGAAATCATTGTACCAGAGATATTACAAAAAATCTCAAATAAGAATTTTTGCAATTGTGTGTAGCCAGCCCGGCCGTATATTTGGACCAGATAAATAATTCACAAAGTTTTTATAGGAAATTAAGAAGATCGGGAACCCTGCTCTCCCCGCATCGCTTTTTCCACCGCAGTGTGGACTTCTTCATACAAATCCTCTGCATTCTTTCTATTTTCTGCCTCAACCATGATCCGTACGAGAGGTTCGGTCCCTGATGCCCGCACCAGAGCCCATTTCTTCCCTCGGATGATCTTGATCCCGTCCGAGCGGTCCAGCGTATCTGTGGAGAACGTTCTCCCCAGTGCCTGGATCACCTCCCGCCGGCGGGCAGTGTGTATCTTCTCCTTGATCATGAAATAGTCCGGCATCTCATCGAGAAGCACGGAGAGAGTCTTGCCCGTTGTGGCAAGGATCCGCACCATCATCGCTGCGGTCATCGCCCCGTCCCGACAGAGCTGGTGGAAAGGATAGATAAGTCCTCCATTTCCTTCGCCTCCCATGACCACATCCACACCCTTTTGCTGTAATTCCATCATGCGACGGGCGACGTAGATGCTGCCCACCGGAGTATAGTCTACATCGCACCCCAGAGGCCGGATGACGTCCTCGACCAGGAGCGATGTGCTGACCGGCGTCACCAAAGTGCCTTTCCGCTGGCCGCACAGGAACCGGGCGATCAGGGCAAATTCACGATTTTCTTCGACATAGCGGCCTTTTTCGTCGATGAATACGGTCCGGTCCGCATCCCCGTCATGAGCGATTCCAAACGCCGCCTCCGCACCCGTCACCAAGGAGGCCAGGTCTTCCAGTCCTTCCCTCGACGGCTCCGGCAGCCGTCCGGAGAAGGTCCCGTCAAAGGTCGCATTGATGGTTAGCGTCCGGCATCCCATTCGGGAGAGTATGGCTGGTGTGGTGTGGATGCCCGCCCCTGACCCCGGATCCACCGCCACCAGCATCCCCTTTCCTATTCCTTCCGGGAAATGGCGAATAACACCCCTTATATATTCTTCAACCAGTGCGGGAGACCGGTCCTCCTTCCCCACCTTTTCCCATGAGACGAACGTGAACCGACTATCGAGTATCCTTTTTTCCAGACGCACCGTCGCCTCATCACCCATCTCGGTCCCATCCGCATCGATTACCTTCACCCCGTTGTACTCCGGAGGGTTGTGCGATGCAGTGATCATCGCTCCCCCCTGACACCTCCCGCGAACCAGGAACTGAAGGCCAGGGGTAGGAAGGATGCCCAGATCGAGCACGTCGCACCCGCAGGCCATGAGGCCGGCCTTGAGTGCCGATCCCAGACTCTCACCGGACGTGCGGGTGTCCCTGCCCACGGCGATAGTACCCTTCACCT
>JAJRCO010000097.1 GCA_028678905.1 Methanomicrobiales archaeon | reverse complement strand
TCTCAAAAGGCGTTATGTGTCAGTTCCACGCAAAATGTTCGGATGCGAGATACAGAACAGCCTAAAAAATATCAGACGACGCAATTCAATTCCTGTACGATCTATTCAATTCCGTCATGTTACGGAGAAAAAATATGTCGTATGATCATAACGAATGATACAGGTAAACGATTCGCTGGAGAGCCGACAGGTTTGTACAGACCGCGATCACCAGGACCGAGATCCAGATATATCCGGTCAATCCTCCCAAAACCAGTACGACGATCGTTTCCGGTCTTCCAAAGAATCCGACACCTTCCAGGGGGTCTTCGATCTTTCCTCCGATCCGCTCTTTGAACCCGATCTCTGCATAGACAACAGGTTTGATGAAGGTATTGAGCATGGAACCGATGATCGCAAGTCCCGCCATCCCCCAGTCCGCGATGGGAGGCAGGGGAGTGAACCGGGTGATCACGGCGATTCCCGAGAGACCGATTCCGAGAAGAGCGAAACAATCCACGTATTTATCCGCTATCCAGTCCACCACTGCCCCGAACCTGGTCTGCGTGTGCATCTTCCTCGCCACACTTCCATCGACCAGGTCAAGGACTGCGGAGACGAACAGCAGAAGGGCACCCAGAAAGAACTGTCTGCCGAAAAAAGAGACTGCACAGGCGAGCCCGAATATCACCGAGAGCAGAGAGATCTGATTGGGACTGAGGCCCAAACGGATGCACGCCACTGCCAGCGGTTCCAGGTACGCGATGAACCGCGGCCGCAGAGCGGTAATATTCATGTTAGCTCCATGTTTTGCATTATTTTAACCTTTCCTCTTTACCCAAATCTTATTCTGCCCTTGATTTAATATATCTTCCAGAATGGAGAGGAGTGACATGAGCTGGAGACCCCATGTCCTGATGATGTCGGAGATCACGGCAGACGGGAAGCTCACCCTGCGAAGAGGGGCATCGAGCAAGATACTGATGAAATACATGGCCCCGGAGACAGAGATCCTCCTGCACCAGACCAGGGCAGACTACGACGCGATCATGGTGGGTTCCCACACCATCAAGATCGACAATTCATTCCTCACCGTACGGAAAGTGCCGGGAAAGAGCCCACTCCGGGTGATCCCGAACAGCCGTGGCGATATCCCGCTGGAATCCAACGTGCTCAAACCGGACGCCCCGACCCTCATCGCGGTATCGGAACGAGCCACTGCTGACAGAGTCGCTCTCCTCCGGGATCGTGGTGTTGAGGTTGTCACCACGGGAAAGGAAGACGTGGATCTCCCCCTGCTGATGCGAATCCTCCACGATAGCTATGCGGTGAAAAAACTGATGATCGAGGGAGGCCCTACCCTGAACTGGCACATGCTACGGGATCGGCTGGTCGACCAGATCCGCCTGATCCACCTTCCTTTTATCGTCGGTGGGTCTGATACCCCTTCCCTTGTCGGTGGGATGCATATCGAACATGAAGAAGATATGATCCGACTCCGGCTCGATCGGTTTTATCTCTGTGGTACCAATCTCGTGACCGAATACGATGTGCTGTACCAGGGAGGCACCTGATGGGATTCCTGGAAGAACACATCCAGAGCCTGGAGAAGAAACGGAGGAGAAAAGAGAGATATCCCCTCCTGGCCGTCATCCTGATCGCGAGCGTGGTCATTGCCGCATTATTTGCGATCGGATGGTATTCCCGAGAGCGTAATGTGGTCGTGATCCCTATCGAGGGGGAACTGTACACCGGCGCGTATTCCGGCGGAGGGGTGAGCGGAAGCGAGCAGGTTGGTAAGGAGATCCGCAGCGCCGCAGATGACGCACTGGTCGAGGCGATCGTTCTCCGGGTGGACAGCCCCGGAGGATCCCCAGCAGCAGCCCAGGAGATAATCCAGGATCTCCAGTATGCCCGCTCGAAGAAACCGGTGGTGGTATCCATCGGAGATCTTGCCACCTCTGCGGCGTATTACATCAGTGCGTATGCGGATCGCATCTACGCGAACCCTGACTCCATCACCGGTGGAATCGGGACCGTCTGGATCTTCACCGACATCAGTGAATGGATGCAGAAAGAAGGGTATGCGATCACGGTGGTGAAATCGGGCGAAAACAAGGATATGACCTACCCCTACCGCACCCTCTCGCCCGATGAAGAGAGGTACGCCCAGGATATCGTGGACCGGAGTTTCGAACGGTTCGTAACCGATGTCACCGTTCAACGGAATATTTCCCGCAATCTGATAGAGGATGGGCGTCTCTACCGGGGAGAAGAAGCAAAGACGATGGGCCTGGTGGACGAAATGGGAAACCTGCAGGCAGCGATCGAAGGCGCCCGTTACCTCGCTTCCCGTTAGATCAGGGTCAGGGGGTCTGTTTTCATGAACTCCCGGCATACCGTCGTGGCGTACTGACCGGGAAGGAGGGTAAACCCGAGATGGACATCGTTGCCTTCAATTTTCGACATGATATCCGTGGATAAACCGATCACCCGGTGAAAACCCTGGAACGCGGTGCCGGTAAATTCCGAAGCCTTGCGGAAATTGTCGGAAGCGATGCCCCGTTCAGCGAGGATCTCACACGCTTTCGGTGAGGCGGTCTTCCAGTCCTCGGGCCGGGAGCCAGGAATGAACAACCCCAGACACGCTCTGCGGCGTTCCAGCTGCAGCCGGGCAGCGGGGAGAAGGCGTGGGGTAACGCGGTCGGTCCTTCCATCGGAAAACACGAGCACGTCACCCTCCACCGGCGTAGTGAGCGGCGTCCCCTCCCGACAGCGGGCGCTGAGTGCGGAATTGAAGAGATAAGACTGGTACGCGCTGACGAACATCGACAGGAGTTTTGGGGGGAGAACCGCGAGTGCTTCCCGGAAACCTGTTGGATCGGTGACCAGGTGATGAAGGATCGACCGCTCGTAGGCGAGATGAAGGGGAAAATTCCTGAGTGCTGCACCGGCATCCCTGGTCCGGTGGAATTCCTCACGGGCAAGACGGGCGGATTCGGATTCGTCAGGGAACGACCGCCCCACGTAGGTGAGAACGGCGCCTTCGTAGTCCCCAAAGAGGATC
>JAJRCO010000069.1 GCA_028678905.1 Methanomicrobiales archaeon | reverse complement strand
TCCAGCACACAGGGATGGGAGTTTACCTCCACCGGGATCTGGATGCCGTTTTTTGCCCGCAGCGTGGTCTCAAATATCGCCGGTCTCATCTGGAGCAGGGTGGGAAAGATCTCGGGATAGGTCTCCGGCCGGATATACAGTCCCACCTCTACCGGTGCCAGGGCCAGGATCTCCTCACGGGAGTACAGCAGCCAGGAGCGGGCGGTTTCGTTAATCTCGACAAACCGCCCAATCATCCCGTTTTCGGTGATTTCGTTCAGCACGATTCCATCGTTGGCGTTGTGGAACACCTCCCGGAACCTTTCCTCGCTGGCCCGGAGAGCGTCCTCGGTCCGTCTTCTCTCGGTCACATCGCGGATAGAGATGAGGTCGGCCTCCCTGCCCCGGAAGACGATCCGGGTGCCCAGGCATTCCGCCCATCTCTCCTCTCCCCGCAGGGTGATCAGGCGGTATTCCCGCAGGAATCGATCCTGGCCGCTGCGCACCAGCGCCAGATCGCGCATCGTCCGGTCGTGGAATTCCGGGGCCACAAACTGCGTGATATTGGTGGTGGAGAGGGGAGTGTGGGGATCGAGTCCGACCAGCCGGAACGCGGCTTGGTTGGCGAACAGCACCATGCCCTGCCAGTCCAGAATCAGGGTGGCGTCCGGCATAGTCTCGATCAAGGTGCGGAATAGCGCTTCGCTCTCCCGCAGGGCCTCTTCCGTCTTCTTTCTCCAGGTAATATCCCGAGAAAAGGCAAAGACATACTCTTTTCCTTCGATACGGTGGTAGCTCGCAGAGATCTCCACCGGAAAACGGGTTCCGTCCTTCCTCTGGTGCAGGTATTCGGCGGTGAAAGATCCTTTATCGCGCAGGTTGTGCATGATCCCCAGCCATTGCTCCTGGCCGACATCCGGATCGATGTCAAAGACCGTCCTGGTCACCAGCTCCTCGCGGGTGTATCCCAGGGACCGGTACCCGGCCTCGTTGACGTACTGGATCCGGCCCTGTTCGTCAATCCAGAAGATCTCGTCCGAGGCATGATCGACCGAGTAGCGGGTGAACAGGAGGGCCTGTTCGGCTCGCCTACTCTCCACCGCCTGTGCCACCAGGTGCCCGAGTTCGGTGAACTGGGCGCGGGGATCCCCTCCTTTCTGCAGATAGAAGGTCGCTCCATGGGAGAGCGCCTCAATCACCACCTCTTCCCGCCCCCGGCCAGTGAACAGGATAAACGGGGTGTCGTCGCCGCGGGTACGGAGGGATTTTAAGAATGCCAGACCGTCCATGTCCGGCAGAAAATAGTCGGAGATGATCGCATCGTAACCGCGCTGCTCAAGCCGGGTTAGTGCGGCGGTGACCGAGCATGCGGTGTCCACCATCACTTCCCGGCTCTTCCCCAGATAGCGCGATGCGACCTCGACTAAGGCAGGCTCGCTATCCACATAGAGTAGAGCGATCATGCCTTGCTTCTCTCGGCCACCGCAATGGCTCCGGCAGTGCGGATCCGGTAGCTTCCTTTGGGAACTGTGATCTCGAAGCGTGCACCCTTTCCGACCTCTCCTGTCTCCCGGATGGTCATCCCGGTGATAGACAGGATATCGTGGATTAGGAACAGCCCAAACCCGGTGTTCTTCCCGTATCCCCGTTTGAAGATCAGGTTTTTTTCGAAGTCCGGAATTCCTTTTCCGTTGTCCTCACAGATCAGAACCAGGCCCTCCTCCTCTTCGCGGTAGTAGAGGCGGATCTCTGTAGCATGCTCCCCATGGCGGAGGGTGTTGTCCATCAGGTTATAGAACACCTTCTCCAGCAGTTTATCGGCATAGATATCCACCCCTTCCAGGCGCACATTGACGTTGATCTGGGGGGAGGTGATCACGGGGAGAGCCCGGACCACTACATCGGAGAGGGTCTGCCACTCCGGGTCCTGGACCCCCATGTTCTGATAGTCCCGGGTGAACTGCAGCAGGCTCTGAGTCTTCCCGGTTACCATGGTCGCATTCCGCAGGTAGGTATCCACCTCCTCGTCATGGTTGGACTCCATGGCCAGGCCCATGTAGCCCTGGATCGCGGTGAGGTGATTTAAGATGTCATGGCGAGTGATGCTGGAGAGCAGGTTCAGCTTGTTGTTCACCTGGCGGAGGGCATTGTCGGCCCGTTTCTGATCGGTGACGTCCAGCAGGGTGCCCATGGTGGCCGGCCTGCCCTGGTAAACGGTGCGGGATCCCAGCACCTCCACGAAGATCGTTTGGCCGTTCCGGGTGAGCTCTCGGCAGTGGTAATGGATGAAATTCGATCCTCCCGGAAATCCGTCCTGGAGGAATCCGGCGATGGATTCCCTGTCATCGGGATGGACGAGGTCGCGGGGGCTCAGTGTATCGACCATCTCTTCCGGCCGATATTCGTGGATCTCTGCGTAGCGGGGGTTCACGTAGCGGAATTTCCCTTCCTGGATCACGAAGACCCCGGCCAAGGACCTCTCGACAATGGTACGGAATTTGATCTCCGAATCCATCAGAGCTCTCTCGATCTGTTTGCGTTCGGTGATGTCCACAGCGGAGATGACTATCCGTCCTTCTGGGGTGAACGCGGCGGCGATGAGGGCCCAGCGGACCTGTCCCTGCCGAGTCAGGAGTTGCACTTCGGTGTCACCGGCAGGAAACTGGTCACTGATGCGGGAGAAAACATAGGACCGCTCTTTCTCGTCCGGCCAGATCGCGAAGAGGGGTTTCTCGGTCAGCTCCGGGACAGTGTAACCGAGCATGCGGGCGCATTCATGATTCGCTTCGATGATCCGGAGGAGGTTTGAGTCAACGGTGAAGAGGGCGGATTGCGAGGTCTCAAAGATCCCGTGGTATCTCCTCTCCTCGCGGCGGAGTCCCTCTGAAAGGGAAGACATGACGACTCCAACCGAGACGATCACGTAGAACCAGGCCGTGCTGATGGTGATCAGTACCAGATCGAAAAACCCGAACAGGTAGACCATTCCCATGTAGATACATCCCAGGACCAGCGATGCAAGCACCCCCCGCTGGGGATACAGATAGGAGATCAGAATGATGGGTACGATGTAGAGGTACGGAAAGACTTCGTGAATCCCCAGAGAAAGGCTCACGATGGTGAGAATGACCGTGCCCGCAGAGACGGTCATGACCAGGGCCAGCCGAGCGGTCCGATCCTGAAGGATGGTTTTCATGTTAACAGTATGTATAAAATATTCAATTATTTATATTTTACTATTTTATAAAAATTATTTTAATAACATTTTTTTGGAATTTAACGAATTTTAAATGAAAATGGGAGATTATCCGCGCGCATTGTCGAGAGCGCTAGAGAGGACGCAGGATGGCCAGGGCGCCCTGTCTTTCTCCTTCCGCGTTCTGCAGGGTACAGGTCTCCACTCCCACGTACCGTTCCCGGCCGTCCGCACGGAGCAGGCAGAGTTCCCGGCGCGAAAGGGCCCCATTGATAGTACTTCCTAGCAGCTCGTGAACCATGGTGGCGGTAGCCGGGTCCCGCAGCCGCACCAGATCGTCG
The DNA here is from genome assembly GCA_028678905.1 of Methanomicrobiales archaeon. GTDB lineage: Archaea > Halobacteriota > Methanomicrobia > Methanomicrobiales > JACTUA01 > JAJRCM01. The sequence continues at coordinate 5,086 of JAJRCO010000069.1, read as the reverse complement.
AACAAACGGGAGAGTCCCTTCCCTGGTGCGATCCCCAGCAGATTCTCCCCGGATCGGTTTAGGTAGAAGATCCGTCCTTCGGGATCGGTAATCGCCACTGCGGGGATCTCCCACTCCTCCGGTTGGCGACGATATCCGTTGCGATCAGCCGATGCGTGCTGGTGGATGGCGAATTCGATCGCGGCAAACATCTCCCGTTCGTTGAAGGGCTTGCTGATATATCCATAGGGATGGGCACCCTGAGCGCGGGCCAGGGTCGCATCGTCTCCAGAGGCGGTAACGAACACGACTGGCACGTGCAGGATCGTGCGCACATAGGTCGCCGCATCGATCCCATCCATTCGTCCGTTCAGCCGGATGTCCATCAGCACTAGATCCGGAGAGGTCTCCACCACCCGGGCGAGTGATTCCTCCCCGGTGGTTGCCCAGCCGGTCACCGCGTAGTCTCTTCTCTTGAGAATAAGGCCGATCAGATGAGCGATGAGGTCATCGTCCTCCACGACCACGATACGCCCTTTCATAGAAATTTTCGCCTGTATTATAATTTTCATTCTATATATATAAATTTTACTATTAAATTTAAATTTATTAAAATTGTTATTTTTATAAAATAACTGATTAAATTCATTAATTTCCTTTTTCCTTCTCCTTATGCCGATGGTGTAGATCGGCCGTGTGTGAATGGGTATGCTCCGCTTCTTCATGCTGGTGCGGGTGGGTATGCTCGCTCTGCGTCCCGGCATGATGCGGATGGTGCAGGTCATCGTGGCGGTGGCGGTGCTCGTGCACCATCCGGTAATGCCGGTGCGGGTGGGTATGCGTCTCCCCGACCAGTAGGAAGACGCCGGCCAGCATCAGCACCAGGGCCGCAAGAAACAGAATTCCCGGTGTCTGCAGGAAGATGATCAGGGAGAGCAGGGCACCGGCGAAGGGGGCAATGCTGAAGTAGCTGCTGGTGCGGGTGGAGCCGAGGTGGCGTAAGGAAAGCACGAACAGGATAGTGGAGAGGCCGTAGGCAAAGAATCCCAGCAGCATAGCCAGCAGGAACGATCCGGGGATCGGGTACGGTCCAGTAAAGACCAGGGCGGCGATGGCGAGCACCCCGCCGGCCAGGAATCCTTTCAACGTCGCAATGGCCAGCGGATCTTTTCCCGAGATGACGCAGGTGAGATTGTTGTCCAGCCCCCACAGTGTGGTGGCAGCGATGATCCCGAGTGCTCCCGGGGATACTCCTAGCATTCCCCCGTTCCAGGATAACAGGAGGGAGGCGAAGACCAGCACCAGGATGGCAGTCCATACCCGCAGGGTGATCCCTTCTCGGAAGAGGAGCAATGCGAACAGGGCGGTGGCCACCACTTCCAGGTTCAGGAGCAAGGAAGCCGTCTCTGCAGGGGTCTGGGCCAGTCCGTACAGGAGTGCCACCGGAGCAAGGATGCCTCCGGCCACAATCGCCCCCAGGAGCCAGGGGAGATCGGCACGCCGCAGGGCCGCTTCTTCCCCCAAACGGCGCCGCCTCACCAGAAAGGGGAGAATACCCAGGCCGCTCCCCAGATACAAGGAGGCTGCGAGGGGGAGGGGGGCCATGTCGGCCAGCAGGAGCTTGGCAAACGGTGTGCTCGCCCCGAACAGCACCGCAGCCCCGATTGCGTACAGCGCCGGGTGCAGAACGATATTCCCTCTCACCAAATGGCCGATAGGTCGCATGTGTCTTATGATCCTGGGACTCTCTAATGATGTATATGTCTGGCGGGTCACGGTTTTCCGGTGCGGGACGACCTCATCTCTCTTCAGGAGGCGAGCCGGAGCCCAACTCCGGTCTCCTCCACGATGAACTGTTGGGCCAGCGCACAGCGGGCCGCAAATGACGTGCAATGGCAGGGATGGAGGCGTTCTACCCCATGCTCCTGGAGGAAGGACATGGTTCCTTCTATCCGTACGGGGTCCGATCGGATCAGGTGCAGCCCCCCCAGAATGTCGTGGATGCGGTCCTCCCCACTCACCTGCTGCGCCCGGGAGATGATGTTGCAGATCCCGCTGTGGGCGCAACCGGTGAGGATCACCAGCCCTTGTGAAGAGAGGTAGGCGAGCGCCGTATCATCCCGCAGCCGATCCTCCTCTACTCTTCCGTCCGGTAGATGGATCTGCCGGCCGGTCAGAGGGGTATCTTCAAACGGGTGGATCCGCGGGATTTCCCCCAGAAAGATCAGGCGGTCGGAAAGAAAGACCGGCTGATCCGAGAGTGTAAGAGGGAGATAGGACGCGAGGGTGTCTGTCCTCAGAGGCGAGCCAATGTTCTGGCCCAACTCTTTGGTCCGTGGACAGAAGCACCAGGGGTGGGCGACGAGGGTAGGCGCCCGGTGCGGGATTCCCTCCCGTCTGGCCTCTTCCAGCATCCGCAGGTATTCATACAGTCCCCCGGTATGATCGAGGTGTCCGTGGGAGAGGACAATATGATCAAGATTCCGCAGGTCGATCTGCATCCTGGCCGCGTTGGCCAGGTACGCTCCCGAATACCCACAGTCAAAAAGGATGCGGGTACCATCTGCATCCAGGTACAGGGAGAATCCCGATTCGGCGAGATAGAACCGGTCGGTCAGTACCGTATTGTCCATGAGCACGGTCAGAGCGAGCATGATTCCTCGGAACGCCACCAGTAGATCAGCTGCCCTCCCTCGTACACCCGTTCCACTCGTCGCTCTTCTTCCAGGATGGCGAGGTAGCGCCGCACGTCCTCCTCTTGTAAATAGGTCGACTCGATGATCTCTTCCACGGTGCAGGCCCGGCCCATCAGTGCCGCGTGGATCTTCTCCCGCGGTCCGACGTGGGGAGATGGGGTAAGTTCCCCGATAATATCCACCGGTGTACCGGTCTCCTCAAAGATCGCCTTCGCCTGCCGCAGCGCGTTCATGCTTGCTGGCCTCACCCAGGATTCTGCGGGGGGACGGTGGCGGGTATTGAGTTGAATACGATGGGGGCGGATGCGAGCGATCCAGGACTGCATCTCGTATAGTTCCTGGGAAGTGGTATTTATCCCGGGGATCAGGAAGACCTCGAGCCACATCTCCACCGAACATTCCTCACGGAAGGTCACCATTCCCTCCAGGATGGTGGAAAGTTGGAGCGAAGGGTGGGGGCGGTGGATCCGGCGGAACGTCTCCTCACGGGCGGTGGTGAGGGTGGGGATCAGCAGGTCGACCGGGGCGAGCTCTTCACGGACTGCCTTCTGCCAGAGCAGGCTTCCATTGCTGAGCACCGCCACCGGATAAGAGGAATGTTCCTTGAGGTGACGGATCACTCTTCCCAGGGAAAGGGAGAGGGTCGGTTCCCCGGATCCGGCAAAGGTGACAAAATCCAGCGCTGGATGCGAGGCGAGGATGCGGTCAAGGTCCGCGATCACCCGGTCGGGGTTCCCGTACTCCTTCCGCTCAACCTGCAGGTCGATGGTTCTTCCGCACTCGCAATATACGCAGTCGTAGCTGCAGGTACTCGGAGAGACCAGATCGATGCCCAGCGATCTCCCCAGCCGCCGTGAGGCGACGGGGCCGAATATCACCGCAGGCTGAGGCCGGTACACGTCAGACGACCTCTGCTGTGACGATGCGGACGGGTGTCCGGGGACGGTTGCTGCTGTCGGTGGGAGTCTTGGCGATCGCGTCCACGACCTCCATCCCCCGGATTACCTCTCCGAAGACCGGGTGCTTGCTGTCCAGATGCCGGTTGTCCACCAGGTTGATGAAGAACTGGCTTCCCCCGGTGTTGGGACCGGCGTTGGCCATGGCGATAGTTCCCCGTACGTTTCTGTTTTTGGCCGTGAATTCATCCTTGATGGAGTAGCCCGGTCCTCCCCGCCCGGTACCGGCGGGATCTCCCCCCTGGATCATGAACCGGTTAATCACCCGGTGGAAGATCGTGCGATTGTAGTAACCCTTGCGAACCAGTTTCTCGAAGTTCCCTGCAGTGATGGGCATGTCCGGGCGGAGGCGGAGGACAATCTGGCCCATGGAGGTCTCCAGCCGGACGGTGGTCCCTTGCTCTGCTGCCATGGGTGTACAAGGGACGGGAAGGCTCATCAAGGATGCTGGTCAAGAGAAGGAAAGGTACCAACCGGTAGAAGAAGACACCGCGTAAAGACCAGAAAATCTCCTGTCGGTCCACCTTTCAGCGCGGGTAAAATTTTCTTGCCGCACTTCCTGATCGGATTTTGCACCACAGAACCTTCCCACCTGTCTCCGGTGAAAAACCTTAAGAATCACCTGTCCCGTATATACGTGCGGTGGTGTTTACCATGTGCGGGCCGACCTTTCATGACATCGTGCAGCACCGCTACGCGGTGAAAAAGTTTGACGGCAGAAAGATTCCGGAGGAACAGATGCAGGAGCTCTACGACATCATCCGCTATGCTCCTTCCGGGCTCAATTTCCAGCCCTGGAAGATCAAGGTGGTCACCGATCCGGAGGTGAAGCAGCGGCTCCTCGACGCCTCCTGGAATCAGTCCCAGATCACCACCTGCTCCCACCTGCTGGTCTTCTGCGCCAACGAGAACCTGAAAGGGCAGATCGAAAAGATTGCCGTCGAAATGCGCCACGCCGGGATTGGCGAAGAGACGGTCGCCAAATATGAGAAGCTCGCCAAGGATTTTGTGGTACACGTGGCACAGGAACAGCTGAAAGTATGGACCCAGCACAATGTCTTCCTCGCCCTGGCCACGGCCCTCTATGGCGCCGCTTCGCTGGGGATAGACGCCTGCCCCATGGGAGGGTTTGACCCCGAACGGTTCGCCCGCATCCTCGATCTTCCCCCCTCCCTCCTCCCCACCATGCTCTGTGCCCTGGGATACGCAGCAGACGAACCGCCTCCCAAGGTCCGGCTTCCCCTCTCCGAGATCTTCATCTGATCCTTATTTTATAAACAGAGGCGGAGTGCCTTATTCCATAATGGCCTGTGAAAAAGAAGGGGAGTGGCAGAGGCATGCCAGGGCGGATACACTTATCTGATTTCGTCTCGAATATCTAGACGCCATGCCGAGGCAACGGAGTCCCCGACAGAAGACTGTCCTGATATTTTTGGTAACCACGCTCAGTATTGT
>JAJRCO010000110.1 GCA_028678905.1 Methanomicrobiales archaeon | reverse complement strand
GCACGGTCCGAGCCTGGAGGACGTGTTCATCAAATTAACCGGGCTGGAAGACACGGGAACAGATCAGGAGGGAAAGTGAGATGGGATATTCAATGGAATACCTGGCAAGTGACTTCCGGGGCGCATGGGCGATCGCGAAAAAAGATCTGGAGATATACTACGTAAAGCCGAACATCTACATGTCCGGTATCCTTTTTCCTCTGTTCATGCTCCTTGCGTTTGCGGTAGGTCGTTCCGCTCCCCTTGAAAGCCTCCTCCCCGGTCTCGTGGCGATTACCGCTCTTTTCAGTGCGTCCTCAATCGAACCGGTATCCATACCCATCGAGCGGAGGACGAAGACATTCGACCGTCTTCTGTCCGCGCCAATCTCGGTGTCCTCCATCGTCCTTGGTGAAAGTATAAGTGGATTCATGTTCAGCGGAAGTATCTGCATCCTGCTGTTTTTCGCTGGCTTATTTCTCTACCATCCATCCCTGCTTCTTATACCCGTCCTTCTGTTCGGCATCGCAGTCTCCTGTTTCACCTTCGCCAGTTTTGGGACTGTGTTTTCTGCCTATCCAACCGAGAATGTGGGAGAGGTGATGTCGCTGTTGAATCTGGTGCGGTTGCCCCTTATTTTCATCAGCGGAGTATTCATCCCTCTTGAATCCATGCCTTCCTGGGGCCAGTGTGTGGCGCTCGTCTCACCTCTCACCTACGGCAACGACATCATTCGTTACGGATTCGAAGGTACTACCCATTTTGGACCGCTGACCGATGTTCTGATGCTTCTCTTCTTTGCAGCGGCCTTCCAGATTCTGGGGAACATCCTGTACCGGAAGTTCAATGCCTGAGTAGTGGAGTAAAAATATGTTCGGTTTGCTTCCCTTTTTTCTGTTATTGCACAGGCTGATTGGTGGCTCTTCCGCTCGATATCGGGAGAAATTTTCTTAAAGACGATGTGGTATCCTATTCCCTCAATCGTGATGACGATCCCGGATAAGAAATCATCGGTTTTTCCGCACGCACTGGGGAATGATGGACATATTTTCTTTCGAGGCCGGGGATTGCCCGATGCACTTCTCGTCAATCTTTCGATACTCTTATCGAATCCCGGCTCCAGATCAAACGACGTGGTGAGTATGAAGATTCTGGGTATCAATGCGAGCCCTAAAGGAAAAGAGAGCCAGACTCTCCGGTTGGTAAATTCGGTGTTGCGTGGCGCTGAATCGGAGGGGGCAGAAACAGAGATCATTGATCTCTATTCACTTCACATTGAGTATTGCACAGCGTGTGGGGAATGTTATGCAACGGGTGAATGTCCGCTTGTCGACGATTACCCTGAACTCTTCGACAGGATGATCGATGCGGATGCCATCGTTCTCGGATCTCCGAATTATATCGATTCGATCACCGCACCTCTGAAAGCGGTATTCGATCGGATGGCGGATGCTATCCATTGCCAGATGCTCAGTGGTAAATATGGCTGTTCGGTGTGCACGGCGGGAGGAAGTGGTCAGATGGAAGTAGTAAAATATATGAACCAGGTTCTTACCTCTCTTGGAGCGACGGCGGTTGGTGGCGTTGGTGTCGCCATAGGAAGAGACCTTTCGGCCATCGTGCAGGCAGAAAAAGATGCTTTTTCACTCGGACAGAGACTCGCACAATCGGTACGGGGCGAACACCGGTACCCGGAGCAGGATGAGATCCACCGTCAGAGAAGGGAATATTTCTGCCGGCTCATCACCTTAAACAAAACACGATGGGCACATGAATATGACTGGTGGGTCGAAAAGGGTGAGATCAGGCGATAATAAGAAGTGTAATGGCATTTATCCACCAAAATTACTGATCTTTCCGACATCTTGAAGAGTTATTTGTACCAGACTTAAGAGGAAAGTAAGTAATCCTTATCTCACGGGGGGAAGGGTCACGGGAGGGATTCTCCCTCCCATTCCACCCCGGAGAACTATGGTGTGTCATCGAAATAAATGTTAGAAAGTTTAGTGGCAGGAATGCTACTTATACCCAAAAATACACCAATAATTCCCCATTCATCGACTTGGTTTGAAATCTGCGATATGATCCCTCAAGCCATCGAAGTTATGAGGAACATCAAATTCACTCGCCGAATGTATAAAACGAGGCAAAATTGTTTGAATTTTTGCCAAATTCACGTAAAATAATTATTCTTTAGCAAAGATATAATGGGTCAAACGACAAATATGTAATCCTATGTCAATTTTTGTGCTGGGTAAATTAAAATCATACACCTGTCCCCACTGTAAGAAACCTTTCAGTACTACCATTCAGGATGGTGTGACAGAGTGCCCTACCTGCCATCGAAAATTGACCATGGCACAGGGCAGCACGCTCGTGGCACAGTAGACTGACCGTCATTCCACTTCTGCCAATATCTTTCGTCTTTTCCGGTATTGCCTGATGAGAGGTCGACGGCCGATTGGTCGAACTCTGTACATGGCAGATTAAGAAATTCCGATCAAATATAAATAACGGTAATAAATGCTGGGAAGCGCCTGAAAGAACATCAATAGATGCTGGTACGAACTATCGGCGTTATCTGATCCAGGTATCTGGGTGGAAACCTCACAGCCCCAGGATCCCGTCCAGAATCTCCGCCGCATCTTTCACGAACTTCGGGCACCTCGTCATCACCACTTTCTTCTCCTTCGCCATTTCCAGCTGAGAAGGATCCGCAAGATTGTACCCGATCAGCCTTGTACAGTCTGTCGCTCCATTGCGTTGGGTGAATTCCCGTAAAAATTCGGTCACTGCCTGATAGGTTTTTTCCTTCGCGTTGAGATCTCCCGATCTCGCCATCCCGTACTGGAGACCGATGACCATAATCGCACCGGAGACTGCCCCACAGATGTTGCCGGACCGGGCGATACCCGCTCCAAACCCGCAAGAGACTTTACGGGCGGTAACCCGATCGACGCCATACGATTGAAAATAGGTCGTACAGATCGCCTGTGAACAGGAGAACCCGCTCTTAAAAGCTGCCACCGCTTCCGCAGCCCGCTGCGAGGTCATACAGAAGACTGGCAGAGAATACGGATAGCCCTATCGATTCGTGGCAGGTGAAGAACTGTCTAAAGATCCGTGATTGTCAAATGTCACGGGGTGTGAGAAGAAGCGAAATTCCAGTGAGAAAAATAGTGTGCTTAGAGGTTGGAGACATCGCCACAGGAGCCGTCTCGCAGATGGTCTCGATCGCGATTTTGGTCCCGATCGCCGTTACCCTGCTCGATCGTATTCTCCGTCGAAGCTTGACCAGCGTACCGTCCCTGGGTATCCGAGG